>DATBND010000175.1:0-1909 GCA_036554505.1 Actinomycetota bacterium
ATCGTCGCGGCGTGCTCGACGACCAAGGAGGGTTGCCTCGGCGGTCTGGTGAAGCCGGGCTTGTCCGTTGTCATCTTCGTGATCGCGTTGTTCAGCTGGCCGTACATCGCGCGCATCGTGCGAGGTAACACGCTGTCCATCCGCGAAAAGGAGTTCATCGAGGCGAGCCGTTCCCTCGGCGCGAGCAACCGCACGATCATGTTCCGCGAGGTGCTCCCGAACCTCGTGGCGCCGATCATCGTCTACGCCACGCTGATCATCCCCAACAACATCTTGTTCGAGGCCGCTCTCTCCTTCCTGGGCTTGGGAGTCGACCAGAAGACACCGTCGTGGGGTCGAATGCTGTCCGACGCGTCTCAGGTATTCGACGTCGCGTGGTGGCTGATGTTGTTCCCCGGCCTATTCCTGTTCTTTACGACATTGGCGTTCAACCTCTTCGGGGACGGGTTGCGTGACGCGCTCGACCCCCGGACCGGACGCTGACCGGCCGCTTCGACGAGAGAGAAGGAGGAGGAGAGAACTCACACTTCGGTTGTTTGTCTGTTCATCTGCAGTGGAAGGAGAGTGTGTGCTGAGAACAAAGAAGAGACTTGGCCTCGTCGCCATCGTCACGGTGTTCATGCTGATCGCCGCGGCGTGTGGTGGCGACGATGGCGGTGGCGGTACCGGCGGCAGTGGGGGCACCGACCGCGTGGGTGGCGAGAAGGGCGGTATCTACCGCGTCGGCTATCAGGAGCCGTTCTCGTTCACCGACAGCTTCGACCCGAGTGGTGAGTATCTGGGCTCGGCGTTCGGCATCTACTCGAACCTGCTGATCCGCGGGCTCGTCGGTTACAACCACGTGTCGGGGCCGGCCGGTAACGAGATCGTTGCCGACCTTTCCGAGGTTCCCGAGCCCGAGGACAACGGAACGACGTACACCTTCACGATCAAGGACGGGGTCAAGTGGGGCCCGCCGCTCGACCGTGAGGTCACGTCGGACGACGCGTTGTACGCGCTCGAGCGGATCGCTACCGAGAGCGTCGCGGCGCAGTACGGGTTCTACTACCACGGCATCATCGAGGGCATGCAGGAGTTTCTCGACGGCAAGGCCGACACGATCTCCGGCGTCGAGACCCCCGACGACAAGACGATCACGATCCACCTGACTCAGCCTGTCGGTGACTTCCTGTACCGCATGGCGATGCCCGCCGCGGCCCCCGTTCCTCGGGAAGTCGGCGAGTGCTTCGAAGAGGCAGGACAGTACGGTCGTTACGTCATGTCTTCCGGCCCGTACATGATCGAGGGCCAGGACGACACGGACATCTCCAACTGCAAGGCGATCGAGCCGTTCTCGGGCTTCAACCCGAACCGCCAGATGATCCTCGTCCGTAACCCCAACTACGACGCAGCGACGGACTCGACCGACGCCAGGGAGAACCTGCCCGACGAGTTCCACTTCCTGCTCAACTCGAACGCGAAGGACATCTACGACAAGGTCGCCAGCAACGAGTACGAGGACAACGTCGCTTCCGAGCCTCCTCAGGTTCTGCGCAAGTACTACACGAACCAGGACCTCAGGCCGTTCCTCAAGCAGAACTCGGGTGACCGCACCTGGTACATGAACTTCGACCTGACGCAGCCTCCGTTCGACGACATCCACGTGCGCAAGGCCGTGAACCTGGTCATGGACAAGGAAGGCATGCGGAGGGCATGGGGTGGTCCGGTCGTCGGCGACATCGCGACGCACATCACTCCTCCGTCGGTGACCGAGGGTCACCCGACAGCCGAGGAGTACGACCCCTACCCGTCGGAGGGATTTGCCGGCGACGTCGAGGCTGCTAAGGAAGAGATGAAGCAGTCGAAGTACGACTCGGACGGCGACGGGCTCTGTGACGACCCGTCGTGTGAAGGCATGCTCCACTTCACG
>DATBND010000400.1:0-3666 GCA_036554505.1 Actinomycetota bacterium
GCCACTACGAGGGCTTCCTTAAGTAGGCGGATAGTAGACATGCGGCTGGTCATATTCGGTCCTCAGGGCGCCGGTAAGGGGACGCAAGGCAAGCGCATCGGCGAGAAGTTCGGCATCCCCGACATCTCTACGGGCGAGATCTTCCGGTGGGCGGTCAAGGGCCGCACGGCGCTCGGCCTGCGCGTCACCGAGTACCTGAGCCGCGGAAAGCTGGTCCCCGACGAGCTGACGATCGGCGTCGTGACCGAGCGTCTCGACAACGACGACGCGGCCAACGGGTTCTTGCTCGACGGTTTCCCCCGCAACGCGCTCCAGGCCGCGGCGCTCGACGACTACCTCGCCGAGAGGGGGACCGAGCTGGACGCGGCCCTGGTTATCGAGGTGCCCGAGGAGGTCTCGCTCAGCCGCCTCACCGGCCGGAGGGTGTGCACGGGGTGCGGTCGGAACTATCACGTGGATGCTCCTCCCTCGGACAACTGGACGTGTGACGCGTGCGGCGGAGAGGTGATCGCGCGCGAGGACGACCTCGACGAGCACGCGGTCCGCAAGCGCCTCAGCGACTATCACGAGCAGACCGAGCCCCTCAAGGCGTTCTATTCGAAGCGCGGGCTCCTGCGAGAGGTCGACGGCCAGGGCACGACCGACGAGGTATTCGAGAAGATCAGCGCGCTGCTGGACGAGGTCTCGTGATCTACCGCAAGTCGCCCGAGGAGATCGGGATCATGCGCAAGGCCGGCGCCATCGTGGGCGACACGATGGAGCGCCTGCGCGAGGCGCTCCGTCCGGGCATCACCACGCAGGAGCTGGACGCGATCGCCGAGGCGGCCATTACGGGTGCCGGGGCGACCCCGTCCTTCAAGGGCTACCGCGGGTTCCCGGCATCGATCTGCGCGTCGCCGAACCACGTCATCGTCCATGGCATCCCCGGAAACCTCGTGCTGAAGGAGGGCGACATCATCTCGCTCGACGTCGGCGCGTTCTTCCAGGGCTTCCACGCCGACTCGGCGTGGACGTTCCCCGTGGGCGAGGTGTCCACCGAGGCCGCCAGGCTCCTCGAGGTGACCGAGCGCTCGCTGGAGGCGGCGATCTCCGAGTGCCGGCCGGGCGCCAGGCTCGGCGACGTCGGCTCGGCGGTGGAGGAGACGGCCACGGCGGCGGGCTTCTCGCTGGTCCGGGAGTACGCCGGCCACGGGGTCGGCCGGGCGCTGCACGAGGAGCCCTGGGTCCCGAACTTCGGCCCCCGGGGGCGCCGGGAGGTCCTGACCGAGGGGATGACGCTCGCGATCGAGCCGATGGTGAACACCGGCGGGCCGGGCACGAAGGTGCTGGCCGACGACTGGACCGTCGTCACCTCGGACGGGGCGCTGTCGGCCCACTTCGAGCACACCGTGGCGATCACCGCGGACGGCCACCAGGTCCTGACCCTGGCGTCGGCAGCGGCCCCCGTTTCCGCCTGACGACCAGGGCAAACGCCCTTCGGGCGGTTCGACCGGAAGGGCGCGGTCTGTTATCCTGACCAGCCGGCCGGACCCGAAATTCCAGCGCGCCCCCACGGGGGCGCTTTCCATGGGCCGGGCACGTCCGAACAAGTCTGAATAGGGAATGCGGGGATCGCACGCGTGGCAAAGAACAAGGACAAGGCCCCTCAGAAAGAAGAGGGCATCCAGGTCGAGGGAGCGGTCATCGAGCCGTTGCCCAACGCGATGTTCAGGGTCGAGCTCGACAACGGCCATCGCGTGCTCGCGCACATCTCGGGAAAAATGCGCATGCACTACATCCGCATCCTCCCGGGCGACCGCGTCCTCGTCGAGCTGTCGCCGTACGACCTCACCCGAGGCCGCGTCGTCTATCGGTACAAGTAGGAGCTGGATCACTCGATGAAGGTGCGGCCTAGCGTCAAGAAGATGTGTGACAAGTGCAAGATCATCCGCCGCCACGGCCGCGTGATGGTCATCTGCACGAACCCGCGGCACAAGCAGCGTCAGGGATAGGAGAGAGCACTTGGCAAGAATCGCTGGGGTGGACCTGCCTCGAGAGAAGCGGCTGGACGTAGCGCTCACCTACATCTACGGGATCGGGCGCACGAAGGCGATGGAAAGCTGCATCGGGTCGCGCGTGAGCCCGTCGACCCGCGTCCGTGACCTGACCGACGACGAAGTCGTCCGCATCCGCGATTGGATCGGGGCGACCTATCGCGTCGAGGGTGACCTCCGCCGGGAGGTCAACCAGAACATCAAGCGCAAGGTCGAGATCAACTGCTACGCGGGGCTTCGCCACCGCCGCGGCCTGCCCGTTCACGGTCAGCGCACGCACACCAATGCGCGCACGCGTAAGGGCCCGAAGAAGACCGTGGCCGGCAAGAAGCAGACGAAGGCGAAGAAGTAATGGCCGCTCCCAAGAAGGCGAAGAAGACTCGCCGCCGCGAAAAGAAGAACGTCGTGCACGGGGTCGCGCACATCAAATCGACCTTCAACAACACGATCATCGCCATAAGCGACATGGACGGGAACGTCCTGTCGTGGGCGTCGGCCGGGAACGTCGGGTTCAAGGGATCGCGCAAGTCCACGCCGTTCGCGGCCCAGCTCGCCGCCGAAGCCGCGTCACGTCGTGCCCAGGAGCACGGCGTGCGTCGCGTCGACGTAGAGGTGAAGGGCCCCGGCTCGGGAAGAGAGACCGCGATCCGCTCGTTGCAGGCCTCGGGGCTGGAGATCATCGGGATCAAGGACGTCACGCCGGTGCCGCACAACGGCTGCCGCCCCCGTAAGAGAAGGCGGGTGTAACCAACAGATATGGCTCGTTACGTAGGGCCGGTGTGCAAGCTGTGCCGGCGCGAGAAGACCAAGTTGTTCTTGAAGGGCACCCGGTGCGAGTCGCCGAAGTGCCCGATCGAGAAGGGCCGGCCGCCTCCGGGCGAGCACGGCCGCGGCCGCGTGCGGGAGTCCGAATACCTGCTCCAGCTGCGGGAGAAGCAGAAGGCCAAGCGCTTCTACGGGATCCTCGAGAAGCAATTCCGCGGCTACTACGCCGAGGCCGCCCGCTCCAAGGGCGTCACCGGCGAGGAGCTCATGCGCATCTGCGAGTCGCGCCTCGACAACGTCGTGTTCCGCTCGGGCTTGGCGATGAACCGCCCGATGGCGCGACAGCTCGTGTCGCACGGGCACTTCGAGGTCAACGGCAAGAAGGTCAACATCCCGTCCTTCCGCGTGCGCCCCGGCGACGTCGTCACGGTGCGCGGGCGCTCGAAGAAGCTAGGCCGGATCATCGAGAACACCTCCTACGCCGAAGGGCGGGAGATCCCCGACTGGCTCTCCTCCAACCTCAAGGAGATGTCGGTCGAGGTGCGTGCTCTGCCGGAACGGAACCAGATGGACGTCCCGGTCCAAGAGCAGCTGATCGTCGAGTACTACTCGAAGTAGTGACATCTGAGTTTCACCGGAGAGGAGCCGCATGGATTTGCTGATTGTTCAACGCCCTCAGATCTCGGAAGAGGAGATCTCCGAGTCGCGCGAGAAGTTCACGATCGAGCCGCTCGAGCCGGGATTCGGCTACACGCTCGGTAACTCGCTTCGCCGCACGCTCCTCTCGTCGATCCCGGGGGCCGCGATCACCCAGGTGAAGATCGACGGAGTGCTCCACGAGTTCTCCACGATCGAAGGGGTGAAGGAG
>DATBND010000219.1:0-5558 GCA_036554505.1 Actinomycetota bacterium
GTCGGGCCCGATCACCCGCTCGAGCGGAGGGTTCAACGCCACCTGCCCGCCGGCCGCCCTGACGCCCATGACCGTGGAGCCCTCGAACGCGAGGAGCGCTTCGCCGAAGGTCCGGCCGGCGAGCTGGGGCTCCACGTGGAAATAGATCTCGTCGCCGGCGAAGTCGAGGAGCTCCGTGTACACCTCGCTGAGGCCCGGCTGCCGGCACACCTGCGCGGTGAGCCGCGCGATCAGCTGCGAGGACTGGACGACGGTCACCCGGCCCTCGGTCGCGCCTCGCAGCGCGTCGGCGTTGTCGCCGCCGACAAGCTCGGCGATCACGGGCACGGACGGGTCCAGCTCCCACGGGCCCTTCACGACGGCAAGCGTCGCCTTGACCACGCCCGCGTCCCCGTCCCTGGTCGGCGAGCTCAGCACTATCACCGACTTGGCCATCGCGGTGTTCACCACCCCTAGGTCGGCGAAGTCCTGGGGATGCCCGGTGCGACAGATGATGCGGGTGCCGCGCGTGTTCGGGATCCGACGTCCGATCTGCTCCTCCATGAACGCCTTGCCCTCCGGCGAGAGGATCACGATCGCCGCGTCGGGCTGGTTCTCGTTCGCGATGACGAGCTCCGAGACGATCGTGAAGATCTTGGACGACCATCCGAGGATCAGCGTGTGGCCGTGCTCGGCCACGATCGACCGCCCTCCCTGGAGCTCCTCCACACGCCGGTTGATCGCGCTCGCGAGAACGGCGATGAGCGAGCCGGCGATCAGGACTCCGCCCAGGGTGACGAACAACGAGATGAGCCGGAACGGCCACCCGACGTCGGAGCCCATCGTGCCGGGGTCCAGGGCGCGCAAGAGGCCCAGCCAGAACGCCTCGCCGAACCTGAGGTCGGCTCCGGTGTTCGGGTCCGGGATGCCGATCGTGGCCGCGAGCGTCGCCGAAACCGAGATCAACGTCAGCGTGATGACGCCGAGCCACAGGATCAGCGAGGTCGAGCCGCGCGAGAGCGTGTTGTCGAAGCGATACCGGATCCTCTGGCGCTTGGAAAAAGGGCTCTTGGATTCACGGCGCGCGCCGGGGGCGGCCGGTGCTGGCTTCGGGGCGGGGCTCATGCGGATCGTTCTATCAGTTGCGCCCCCCGGCAACCAATTAATGTCTGACGCACGGAGGAGGTGCTGAGTGGAAGACGGTTTCTCGAGCGAGCTCGCGCGTGCGCTCGCGACCGAGGTCAGGGATCGGTTCGTGCGCTACGCGCGCATCGACACGCAGGCGCAGGGCGGCGTCGAGCGCGTCCCCTCGACCGAGAAGCAGCTCGAGCTGAGCCGACTTCTCGTCGAAGAGCTCACGGATATCGGCGCCAACGACGTCGAGATCGACGCGCACGGCATCGTGTTCGCCACCATCCCCGCTACCGTGGACCACGACGTGCCCGTGATCGGCTTTCTCGCCCACGTAGACACGAGCCCCGACGCGCCCAGCGACGGCATCGACCCGCAGGTGCGCCGCTACGACGGTGGCCGGATCGAGCTGAACGGCGGCATCACGCTGGATCCCGCCGAGAGCCCCGAGCTCAGGCGGCACGCCGGCCACGAGATCGTGACGACGGACGGCACCACGTTGCTGGGCGCGGACGACAAGGCGGGAGTGGCGGCGATCATGGCCGCCGCCGTACACCTGCTCGGAAACCCGGCCCTACCGCACGGCAAGGTGCGGATCGGCTTCACCACCGACGAGGAGGTGGGCCGGGGGGCGCTGCACTTCGACGTCGACCGCTTCGGGGCGAAGTGCGCGTACACGATCGACGGATCGACCGCGGGGGACATCGAGGACGAGACGTTCAGCGCCTACGGCGTCACGGTCACGTTCACGGGGTTCAACATCCACCCCGGCTTCGCGAAGGACCGGATGGTCAACTCGATCAAGCTCGCCAACGAATTCCTCGGGTCGCTTCCCTCGAACGACGCGCCGGAGCACACCGAGGGCCGCGCCGGCTACCTGCACCCCCATCGGATCGAGGGGACGGAGGGCATGACGCGCGTCGAGTTCATCGTGCGCGACTTCGAGATCGAGAAGGTCGAGGCCAGAGTCGCGCTACTGCGGGAGCTCGCCGAACGCGTGGTGGCCGGCGTGGAACGCGCAAGTGTCGAGGTGGAGGAGCGACTGCAGTATCGGAACATGCGCGATCACCTTGCAGAGGTCCCGGAGGTCGTGGACGCCGCGGTCGAGGCCATACGGCGTGCAGGGCTCGAGCCGCGGCGTGGCTACATCCGCGGGGGCACGGACGGATCCGCGCTGACCGCGAAGGGCTTGCCGACGCCGAACATCTTCAACGGCGCGCACGACTTCCACTCGGTGAAGGAATGGGTGTGCGTCCACGACATGGCGGCCGCGGCCGCGACGATCGTGCACCTCGCCGAGGTCTGGGCCGAGCGCGCCTAGGAACCCCCGCGTCGCCTAAAGGTCGGTAGGGGGCTTCGGCAGGGCGGCGAAAAGGTTCGCCATCTCGAGCGCGGCGAGCGCGGCCTCGAAGCCCTTGTTGCCCATCTTGCCTCCGGCCCGGTTGGCCGCTTGCTCGACGTCCTCGGTCGTAAGGACCCCGAACGCGATGGGGATGCCGGTCTCGAGAGACGCCTGCCCGACGCCGTTCGCAGCGTGTCCTGCGACGTAGTCGAAGTGCGGGGTCTCGCCCCGGATAACCGCTCCGACGACGACGATCGCATCGACCTCACCCGACTGGGCGATGCGCTTCGCCGCGGCTGGGAGCTCGAACGCGCCGGGCACCCACGCCACTGTGATGTCGTTGTCGGCGACGCCGTGGCGCGCGAGGCAATCGACCGCGCCGTCCAGCAGGCTCTTCGCGATCGTCTCGTTGAAGCGGCTCGCGATCACCGCGACGCGCAGGGCCCGTCCGTCGAACGATCCCTCGTAGGTGCGCGTCACGGTCTGTCCTCTACGGCTCCGCCGAGTGTCGTAGCCGCGCCGCCTTCGGCGGCGGGGTCGGGTTCATTATCGAGGACGGCCACCGTCTCCAGGATGTGGCCGAGCTTCTCGCGCTTGGCCTGGAGATAGCGGAGGTTCTCGGGATTGGGAACGCTCTCGAGCGGGACGCGCTCGACGATCTCGAGCCCGTAGCCCTCGAGCCCCGCGCGCTTCGTCGGGTTGTTGGTCAGGAGACGCATGGTCGACACGCCGAGGTCGACGAGGATCTGCGCGCCGACGCCATAATCGCGCGCATCCGGAGAGAACCCGAGCTCCACGTTCGCCTCGACGGTGTCGAGGCCGCCGTCCTGCAACGCGTATGCCTCGAGCTTGTGACGAAGGCCGATCCCGCGGCCCTCGTGCCCGCGGATGTAGACGACGATGCCTTCGTCCTCCGCCGCGATCGTCCGCATGGCCTCGGTGAGCTGGAGCCCGCAGTCACACCGGATGCTGCCGAGGACGTCGCCGGTGAAGCACTCCGAGTGGACGCGCACGAGAACGTTCTGCTTGCCTTCGGGCTCGCCCTTTACGAGCGCGACGTGCATCCGACCGTCGTGCGACTCGTACGCGACCGCCCGGAACTGCCCGAACGCGGTCGGGATACGCGCCTCGCTCACGCGGTGCACGAGCTTCTCCCACCGGCGGCGGTACGCGATCAGGTCCGCTATCGAGATGATCTTCAGGTCGTGCTCGGCGGCGAACCGCTCGAGGTCCGGGAGCCGTGCCATCGTCCCGTCCTCGTTGACGACCTCGCACAGGACTCCGGCCGGATAGAGCCCGGCCATACGAGCGAGGTCGACCGCCGCCTCGGTGTGACCGGCCCGCCGGAGCACACCCCCCTCCATGTAGCGGAGCGGAAAGATGTGCCCGGGCTTGCGCAGGTCTCCGGCGGACGCGTTCGGGTCGATGAGGACCCTTATCGTCCGGGCGCGATCGGCGGCGGAGATCCCCGTCGTGATCCCATCCTTCGCGTCGACGCTGATCGTGAACGCCGTGCGCATCGACTCGGAGTTCTCCGGCGACATCTGCGGGAGGCTGAGCTCGTCGAGGCGCTCGCTCTCCATCGGCACGCAGATGATCCCCGAGCAGTAGCGGACCATGAAGCCGATGAGCTCGGGGGTGACCTTGGCCGCGGCGAAGATCAAGTCGCCTTCGTTCTCGCGGTTCTCGTCGTCGACGACGATCACCATGCGGCCGGCGCGGATGTCCGCGACGGCCTCTTCGACTCGCGCTAGCGCCATTCAGCGTCCCTTTCCGTTGGACCCGTCACGTGCAACGTTCTCGGTCACCACGCTCTTCCTCCGTTTCGAGACCACGCCGCGCCCAGGCGCTCGACGTACTTGGCGATGACGTCGACCTCGAGGTTCATCTCGGAGCCGATCGAGAGGTCGCTCAGCGTCGTGACGCCCAGGGTGTGCGGGATCAGCGCGACCTCGAACGACGACTTCCCGGCCTCCACGACCGTGAGCGACACGCCGTCGAGCGTCACCGATCCCTTCGGCACGAGGTAGCGGACGAGGTTGTCGGGGGCCTCGAGCCACACCCTCCGGGCGCCGCCGTCGTCCTCCATGCGGAGCACGCGTGCGACGCCGTCGACGTGGCCCTGGACGAGGTGCCCGCCGATGCGGTCGTGCAGGCGCGCGGCGAGCTCGAGGTTAACGGTCGCCCCGCGCTTCAGCGACGCGAGCGTGGACTTCTGAAGCGTCTCGGACATCGCCTCGACCTCGAACTTTCTCCGTCCGGTCGACGTCGCGGTCAAGCACACGCCGTTGACCGCGACCGAGTCGCCCTTCTCGAGACCGCGGGCGACGTGCGGTGACTCGATCTCGAGCTCCAGCAGGCCGCGCGCGTTCTTCGCCTTCGACACGCGCCCTTGCTCGACCACTATCCCGGTGAACATCAGCGCTCGAGCTCCACGATCACGTCGTCGCCGAGGTGTTCGACGGACACGACCGTCCAGCGCGGCGCAGAGGTGATCGCGTCCACTCCCACGTCGCCGACATCGGGCCCCCCGGCTCCGAGCACGAGCGGCCCGTAGTGGAGCTCCAGTCGATCGACCACGCCCGCGCGCAGCAGCGACGACGCGAGGGTCGCGCCGGCCTCGACGTAGAGCTCGTGCCAGCCGCGCCGGCCGAACGCGTCGAGCAGCGCCTGGAGATCCACGCCCCCGTCTCGGGCGTGCGGAAGGAGGAGCACCTCGGCGCCGACTTCCTTCCATGAGACCTGGGTGTCGTGGCCGCTAGCCTCGGTCGTCACGACGACCGTCTCGCCCGGCAGGGAGAACATCTTGCGATCGACGGGGACTCGACCGCGCGCGTCGAGGATCACGCGCGTGGGCTGCCGCTCCGCCGCGACCGCTCGGACGGTCAGCTCGGGATCGTCGGCCAGCACGGTCCCGCTGCCGGTCATCACCGCGTCGGCCTCGAGCCGGCGCGCGTGGACGCGCGCACGAGCCGCCTGGCCGGTGATCCAGCGGGCGGAGCCGTCGGGCGCGGCGAGCCGTCCGTCGAGCGAGAGAGCGAGCTTGAGGGACACGAGAGGGCGGCCGGTCGTGCGGTGTGTGATGAAGCCCGCGTTGACCCGCCGG
>DATBND010000232.1:0-3702 GCA_036554505.1 Actinomycetota bacterium
CTCGTCGCGCCCGGCGAGGATCGCGACGACCGCGAACGCCCCCACCACCGTCAGCCCGTAAGTCGCGAGATAGAACAGCGCGCCGGAGACGCCGCGTCCGTTCGCCGCGATGACGCCCGTCAACACGAAGCCGGCGTGCGCGATCGAGGAGTACGCGAGGAGTCGCTTGATGTCTTCCTGCACGACGGCGAGCACGGACCCCACCACCATCGTCAGCACCGCCATGCCGATGACGAGAGGCCGCCAATCCCACCGCAACGGGAACAGCACGACGTCGAACAGCCTCAGCAGCGCGGCGAACCCGGCGAGCTTCGACCCCGCGGCCATGAACCCCGTGACCGGCGACGGCGCCCCCTGATATGCGTCGGGCGTCCACATGTGGAACGGGACGGCGGCGATCTTGAATCCGAGACCGATGACGAGGAGGCCGGCCCCCACGACGAGCAGCCCGAAGCTCTCGACGGGATTGCCCTGAAGGAACGCCGCGATACCGAGGTCCAACCGACCTCCATACAGGTTGGTCGAGCCGACCGCACCGTAGGCGAGGGCGATGCCCAACAAGAAGAACGCCGAGGAGAACGCGCCGAGCAAGAAGTACTTCAGGGCCGACTCCTGGCTCGACAGCGACTTCCTACGGAAGCCCACCATTACGTACAGCGCGATCGAGAACGACTCGAGCGCGAGGAACATCACGATCAGGTCGGCGGCCGAGGCCATCAGCATCATCCCGGCGACGGCGAACAAGCAGAGCGCGTAGAACTCGCCCTCCTCGATGTCGTTCTCAACGAGGTACTCGCGCGACAACCACACCGTGAGCAAGCCGAAGGCCGCAAGCGTCACCTTCACGAACTGAGCGAACGGATCGACGGCGACCATCTCCGCCAGCTGGACCTCGTTGTGGTCCCACACCGCGATGGCGAGCGCGGCCGCCGCGACGAGCCCTGCCGTCGCGATGATCGGCAGGTACCAGCTCTTGGGCCGGTCACCGACGAACGCGTGCGCCACCAGGAGGATGAGCGCGACGGCGAGCAATATCGCCTCGGGGGCGATGCCCGCCCAGCGAAACGCGGGGGCGTCTACCGCGGCGAGGGTCAACACGTCGCCCTCCTCATGGCGCCTTCGCCGCCGGCTGCTCTTGTGGCAGGACCGAGCTTCGCTCGAGCTGACGTACGACTCGCTTCGCGGACGGCTCGATTCGCTCGAGGAACGGTCGCGGATACACGCCGATGAAGACGATCAACGCGAGTGCGGGTGCGAGCATCACCATCTCCCGCGGCACGAGGTCGCGCATCGTGCGGTTCTCCTCGATCCTGATCTCACCCTGGAACACCCGCTGATAGGCCCACAACAAATACACGGCGGCGAGCACTATCCCGAACGCGGCGGGCACGACCCACCAGCGATACCCGAGGAAGGTGCCGAGCAGCACGAGGAACTCCCCGACGAAGCCGTTGAGCCCGGGGAGGCCCAACGACGACAGCGCGACCACGAGGAAGACCCCCGAGAGGATCGGCACCGATTTCGCGAGTCCGCCGAAGTCGGCGATCTCGCGCGTATGACGACGGTCGTACAACGCGCCGACGAGCATGAACAATGCGCCGGTCGAGACTCCGTGGCTGACCATCTGCAGGATCCCGCCGCTCATCCCCTGGACGGTGCCGACGAAGACACCGAGCACGACGAAGCCGAGGTGAGCGACCGACGAGTACGCGATGAGGCGTTTCAGGTCTTTCTGCATCGCCGCGACGAGCGCGCCGTAAAGGATGCCTGCGATCGACAGCCCGATGACGAGGGGCACGAGCTCGCGCGACGCGTCGGGGAACAACGGGATGGCGAACCGAATCAATCCGTACGCGCCCATCTTCAGCAGGACGCCGGCCAGCATGACCGAGCCGGCCGTGGGGGCCTCGGTGTGCGCATCGGGAAGCCATGTGTGCAGAGGGACGAGCGGCACCTTGACCGCGAACGATGCGAAGAAGGCCAGGAACAACAGTCGCTGCGTGTCGAGGCTGAAAACCGTGCCGAGGAGCTCCCGGTAGTCGAACGTCGGGGTCCCTCCTGCCGAGAAGTACAGGAACAGGATCGCCACGAGCATCAGCAGAGAGCCGACCAGCGTGAACAGGAAGAACTTCATCGCGGCGTAGATCCGTCGCCCATAGCCCCACATCCCGATCAAGAAGTACATCGGGACGAGGGTCGCCTCCCAGAACAAGTAGAAGAGAAAGAGATCGAGCGCCGAGAACACACCGAGCATCCCGGTCTCGAGCGCGAGCAGGAACACGAAGTACGGCTTGACGCGTTTCGTGATCGACCACGAGGCGAGCACGCCGAGCGGCATCAAGAACGTCGTGAGCATGACCATCCACAAGCTGATCCCGTCGAGGCCGATCGTGTAGCCGATGCCCCACTCCGGGATCCAGTCGAGCGATGTCTCGAGCTGGAAGCCGGCCACTCCGGTCTCGAACCGGACGAGCAACGCGAGGGACAAGGCAAACGTCGCGAGCGTCACCCCCAGCGCGGCACGACGCACCCATTCGTCGCGCTCCTTGGGGATCAGTCCGAGGAGGAACGCGCCGAGAAGCGGGAGAAAGATCGTCGCGGTGAGGATCACGACCCCACCACCCTGAGCACGAGCACCGAGAACACGACGACCACACCGAGGAAGAAGGTCGCCGCGTAATTGCGGACGTAACCCGTCTGAACCTTGCGCAACCCGCCGGCGAGCCCGGCGATGACGCGTCCGGTCCCGTTGACGATCCCGTCCACGACGCGCCGGTCGAAGATCGACGCGCAGTACTGGGCGAAGCGCTTGCCGGGAAGCACTATGAGCGCTCCGTAGGCCTGGTCGACGTAGAACTTGTCCCGCGCCGGACGGATGAGCCACCAGTAACGGCGCTTGGCCACCCGGCGGCGGACGCTTCCCGACCTCGTGCGGTAGAGCGAGTGCGCGAAGCCGATCCCCGCCGCCGCGACGAGCAACGCGCCCCCGGCGAGAAGCCACGGCGTTATCCCCGACGGGACATGTGACTCGCCGACGACCGGCTCGAGGAAGTGCTCGAGCGTCAGGAGCCCCGGGAGGTTGATCGCTCCCCCGACGACCGACAGCATGCCCAGGGGGACCAGCGCCGCCGCCATGGACGGCGGTGCGTCGTGGACGTGGACGCCGTGCGGTACGCGCAGCCGCCCCTCGAATACCCGGAAGTAGAGCCGCGACATGTAGAACGCGGTGAGAGCCGCTGTCGCGATCCCGATTGCCCACAGCCCGTACTGACCCTCGGACCACGCGGACGCGAGGATCGCGTCCTTGGACCAGAACCCGGCCAGCGGGAAGACGCCCGAGATGGCCAACCATCCCGCGAGGAACGTGAGCCCGGTCACGGGCATGACCTTGCGCAGGCCACCCATCTTCCGCATGTCGGTCTCGCCGGCGAGAGCGTGCATGACGGCCCCCGCACCGAGGAACATCAGCGCCTTGAAGAACGCATGCGTGATGAGGTGGAACATCGCGCCGGAGTACGCGTGCACGCCGTTGGCGAGGAACATGTAGCCGAGCTGCGAGATCGTCGAATAAGCGAGCACCCGTTTTATGTCGTACTCGGTTGCGGCCATGAGCGCAGCGAGCAGAGCGGTCAGCGCGCCGATCCAGGCCACGACGGTGAGCGCGGCCCCGCCCGAGGCCTCGAACACCGGGCTCATCCGGAT
>DATBND010000244.1:0-21418 GCA_036554505.1 Actinomycetota bacterium
GACCGTCTTGCCGGAGAGGCCGTACTCCCGCCGGTACGAGTTCTGCGGGTCGGCCGGGACGATCACGTCGGTGTCCACGAAGTTCGGGATGACGCGGACCTTGTCGGGCCTCCGCGTCTTGCCTCCGACGTTGTCACGAAGGTCGTCGGAGAGCACGGTCACCGCGTCCGCGTGGTCGTAGCACCAGCGCTCGAGCCGCGCGGTCGCCTTGATCACGCGCGGGTTGGTGAAGTAGCCGAGCTCGATCGCGATGTCGGGGAACACGTCCTGCACGTTGAAGACGTACGGCGCATTTTTCTGCCGCGCCAGAAACCATCCTGTTACTCCGAGAGTGAGGGGGGGCGACATCGCAAGGATCCCGTCGGCCTCGCCCGCGCGCATGCCGACTGCTGCCGAAAGCGTGCTGAAGCCGAGGTACGACCCCGCGCGACGGAACAAGTTCATCTTGTCCGAGGCGGGAAATGGATGGACGCGCGTGATGCGGCCCCACGGAGTGTCCTCGTGACGGACGAGCCGTCCCTCGTGGCCCTCCTCGACCTTGTGATCGAGGTACCACGGGAGCGACGTGACCACCTCGATGCGGTGGTCGCGCGCTGCGAGCTCGCGCACGAGGCGCGTCGCGACGGCACCGGTCGGGGCCACGTCGGGCTCGAAGTGGGGCACCGCGACGAGCAACCTCACAGCGTGGTCTCCAGGGCGTGCCGGTATGCGTCCTCGAGGATGTCCGCCGAGCGCCCCCACGTGAACTCCTTGGCGCGCTCGATGCCCGCCTTGGCCCAGCGCGTTCGTGCCTCTTCGTCGTTCATGAGGTCGTTCATCGCCTGCGCCCACTCGTCGGGGTTGTCCGGCGAGACGAGGAGGCCGGAGTCGCCGACGACCTCGGGGAGGGCGGTGGCGTCGGCCGCGATGACCGGGCAGCTCCTGCTCATCGCCTCGAGGACCGGTGCGCCGAACCCCTCGAAGCGTGACGGGAACGTCATCGCGACGGCCTCGTGGTACAGCGCGTCGAGGTCGCGGGCAGGCACGTAGCCCAACCGTCGGACGCTGGCGTCGATCCCGTGCGACCTCACCTCGGCGGCGACCTGCGTCTCCATCGAGCCCTTGGCCCCCGTCAACACGAGGGTGATCCCAGGGTGCGCTTTCAAGAGGCGCGCGAACGCGTTGATGAGCACGAGATGGTTCTTGTGCGGATAGGTGATCGCCGGGTAGACGAAGAACGGACCCTCGATCTCGTAGCGCTCGCGGATCTCGCGCGCCGGCTCGCGCGCGATGCGCGGCGAGATGCCGTGCGGGACGACGAGCACGATGCTCGGATCGATGCTGAGCCGCTCGATGATCGTGCGGCGGGTGAACTCGCTGGGCACGAGCACGAGCCGGGCGGCCTCGGCCGAGCGAGGCACCATCGTCTTCAAGAAGCGCAGCTTCGTGGTCGTGAAGTACTCCGGGTAGTAGAGGTACTGGAGATCGTGGATGGTGAGCACGGGCCGGGAGCTCCTGATGAACGGGATCGTCCCCCCCGCGTGGTGGACGAGGTCGATCTTGCGGATCCTGCTCTGCGCCGCGAGCCACGAGTTCTCCCCCGCGACGCGAAAGGACTTGACCATGCCGCGTGATGGCGCGTAGGCGACCTTGAACGTCTTCGCGAGCTCGGGATGCGCGTCCGCGAAGGGGCGCAGGGCGAACAACGTGTAGTCGAGCTCGGACGATCGCTCGGCCAGACCGGACAACAGGCGCGCGAGATAGGTCTCCGATCCGCCGACGCGGCCGGGGACCATCCACAGCAGGTTGATGCCGATCTTGCTCACGTTCGCTGGCTCACTTCCTCGTACGCATCGGCCACCGCGCGCGCGGTTCGCTCCCAGGTGAACTCGCGCGCCCGTGCGCTCCCCGCCTCCGACAGCCGTGCGTGAAGCGCGTCGTCGCCGAGGATTCTCTCAATTCCGGAGGCGATGTCGGCGGGATCGTGGGGATCGACGAGCACGGCCGCCTCTCCGGCGATCTCCTCGGTCGACGTCCCACGCGACGTGACCACCGGCGTCCCCTGGGCCATGGCCTCGAGGACCGGGAAGCCGAAGCCCTCCCGCAGGCTCGGCCAGCAGAAGGCGCGGGCCCCCGCATACAGGGCCGCGAGGTCGTCGCGCGGCACGAATCCCAATATCCGGACGCGCTCTTTGACCGGCGCGATCAAGGCGTCGAGGTCTTCGTTCCAGCCGCGCGGCCCACACAGCACGAGGTCGACGTCCGCGTCGAGCGACCGATACGCCTCGAGCAATCGCGCGAGGTTCTTGCGCGGCTCGATCGTCCCGGTCCACAGCACGTAGTCGCGTTCGAGGGAATAGCGGGCACGCGTCGAGGCGATCGTTGCGTCGCGCGCGAGGGTCGCATCCGTGCCCAGGGGGATCACCCGAATGCGGTCGGGTGACCATCCCGCCTTCTCGCAATCGAGCGCGGTCGCCCGCGACGGGCACAGGACCAGGTCGACGTCGCGCAGCGCGACCTCCAACCCCCGCCGGAAGAACGTCAGACCGCGCGGCGTGAAGTGCGACTCATCGTGCTGCCACGCGAGGTCGTGGACGGTCATAACGAGCGGCGCGGACTTCGGCGGCGTCGCGGCGGAGGTGGCATGGATGACGTCGACTGGCCCCGTCGCAAGCTGAACGCGCGGGCGTCGCCACTTGTGCCACGTCCGGTACAGGGCGGCGCGCGGGAGCGGCAGCTCGAAGACCTCGACCGGCGAGGCCCATTCGGCAGGCGGCTGCTTCGGATGGCGCGCCGCAACGCCGACGAGCTCGATGCCCGGCAGGTCCTTCAGGTGGCGAGCCATCCCCAGCGCCGCGACGGCGGTTCCGCCGGGAACGCGGTGCCACAGCTGCTCGAGAGTCATCGCCACGCGGCGCTTTTCCATTGAAGGATTGTGACCCAAAGCCTTCGAGCATCCCCCTTACGATGTCGCGATGAGCAGGTGGGCAGGCAGGCGAGCGCTCGTAACCGGCGGCGGAGGCTTCCTGGGCTCCGTGGTCTGCCGGCTCCTCGAGGAGCGCGGCGTCGCCGACGTCTACGTCCCCCGGAGCGCGGAGCACGATCTCACCAAACGCGAGGACGTCGAGAAGCTCTGGGCCGACGCCGACCCCGATTTGGTGATCCACCTCGCCGCGAAGGTCGGCGGGATCGGGGCGAACATGGAGCGGCCCGCGCAGCTCTATCTCACGAACCTCCTCATGGGCACGTACGTGATCGAGCAGGCGCGCCTTGCGGGCACCGAGAAGACGGTCATAGCGGGCACGATCTGCTCCTATCCGAAGTTCACGCCGGTGCCCTTCTCCGAGGCGTCGTTGTGGGACGGATATCCGGAGGAGACCAACGCGCCGTACGGGATCGCGAAGAAGGCCTTGCTCGTCCACGCGCAGTCGAACCGTGCGCAATACGGCCAGAACGTCGCGTACGTGCTTCCGACCAACCTGTACGGGCCCGGGGACAAGTTCAACCCCGGCGTCTCGCACGTGATACCCGCGCTCATCAAGAAGTTCGTCGAGGCCATCGAGCGCGGCGACGACGTGGTGGAGGTGTGGGGGACAGGGTCGGCGACGCGCGAGTTCCTCTACGTCGACGACGCGGCCGAGGGGATCGTGCTCGCGGCCGAGAGCTACGACTCGCCGGAGCCGGTCAATCTGGGCTCCGGCCGGGAGGTGCCGATCAAGGAGCTCGCCGAGACGATCGCCGGCCTGACCGGCTTCGAGGGGCGGCTCGAGTGGGACACGACGCGCCCCGACGGTCAGCCGCGCCGTTCCGTAGATGCAAGCCGCGCGCGCGCCGAGCTCGGTTTCGAGCCGAAGGTCTCCCTCGAGGACGGCCTCCGCAGGACGGTCGAGTGGTATCGATCGAACCGCGTCGAGGCGGAGGCCGTGACGTTCTGAGACGCACGTCCGGCGGCGCGCGCGATCCCGTGCTGCGCGTCGCGCTCGACTGGACGCCGCTTCTTGATCCACCGACGGGAGTCGGCCGCTACACCGCGCAGCTCGCATCCGCACTGACCGCCCGGGGGGTCGTGCTGACGCGTTACGCCATCTCGCGCGGCGCGGGACGAAGCGAGGCTACGGCGCGCTGGCGCGTTCCCACCAAGGTCGTACAGGGGGCGTGGCGGAGGTTCGGCAAGCCTTCGATCGAGCACCTCGTGGGCGACGTGGACATCGTGCATGCGCCGAACTTCGTGCTGCCGGTGACGGGCTCGATCCCGGGAGTCGTCACGATCCACGACCTCTCTTTCCTCAGCGACACCGCGTTTCCGGGGGGACACAGGTTGCGCGACCTCGTCCCGTGGTCGGTCCAGCGCGCGGCGCGCGTCCTGGTCCCCACGGAAGTCGTGAAGAACGAGGTCCTCGACTATGTGGCGATCCCGCCGGAGCGCGTCGTCGTAACGCACGAGGGCGTGTCGCAGGTGTTCTACGGCGCGACACCGCTGTCGGCCTCCGTCCTGGCGGAGATGGGTGTCCGGCCCCCGTTCGCGCTGGCGGTCGGAACCATCGAGCCGCGCAAGAACCTCCCGCGTCTGCTCGACGCGTGGCGTCGTGCGCAGGACGCGCTCGAGGGTTGGCGCCTCGTGATCGCAGGCCCGCAGGGATGGGGCCCGCGCCTCGTAGAGACGCCGGGGGTGACGCTCGTCGGCTGGGTCGGTGACGAGACATTGCCGGGCTTGCTCGCGGCGGCGGAGCTGTTCTGCTATCCGTCCACCTACGAGGGCTTCGGGCTGCCCCCTCTAGAGGCGATGGCCGCCGGCGTCCCGGCGATCGTCGGACGCTACTCGGCCGCGCCGGAGGTCCTCGGAGACGCGGCCGAGCTCGTCGATCCGCTCGACGTCGACGCGATCGCCGGCGCGCTCGAACGGCTGGCGACCGACGACGAGCTGAGACGGTCATACAGCCGTGCGGGCAAGGCGCGCGCCGCGTCGTTCACGTGGGAACGGACCGCAGCCGCCACGTTGTCCGCGTATCGTGCGACGCTGGACGACGGCTGAGCCTTCGGGCCCCCGCCTCAAGAGATCGGCTGGGAGAACCGACCACATGGGTAGATGGCAGATCTTCGAAAGCTCGTGAGCCACACCAATCCAAGCGGGCGCCGGCGCCGCGCGCTGCACGCCGGAATCCTGGTCGCGTGCCTGGCCGCGTCCACGTTCGCCCTGTCGTCGAGCGCCCTTGCCGGTCGCACCGTCACTATCAAGGGCGGAGGCTGGGGGCACGGCATCGGCATGTCGCAATACGGCGCGTACGGCCGGGCGCTCGAGGGGCAAAGCGCCGAGCGAATCGTCAAGCACTACTACTCGGGCATCGACGTCGCGACGCGTGACGTCGCGCCGATCCGCGTGGGGCTGCTCCAGGGACGCAGCGCGATCGAGTTCACGTCGAGCGCTCTGGCCGACGGAGGCGGGCGAGTCGTCGTGAAGGTATCGGGCTCGTCGCGGAAGCTCGCGAAGGGCGGGTCGGGGACGTCGTGGCGCGTCGAGCCCGCGTCGACGGGCGGGTACCGCATATTCAAGAACTCGAAGCCGGTGAAGCGGGACGGCAGGGGCGTGTTCGGCGGTCCGGCGAGCCCGCTCGCCGTCGTGTTCGAGAAGCACGACTCTCTGCTAGACGTGTCCGACAAGGCGTACTCGTATGCCTACGGGCGCATGGAGATAGGCACGTACTCCAGCACGTGCTCGGGCGGCTACTGCGCGCGCGTGGTGCTCGTGATCCCGATGCAGAAGTACCTGTACGGACTGGGCGAGGTGCCGGCGTCGTGGCCGCAAGAGGTTCTGCGCGCTCAGGCGATCGCCGGGCGGACCTACGCGCATCAAAAGTCGCTGGTATCCGGGCAACACCGGGTGGGATGTGACTGCGCGGTGTACGACTCGACCTACGACCAGGCCTACATCGGCGACGCGAAGCGCACGGGCTCGGGGACTTACTGGGACGACTGGAAGAAGGCAGTCGACTCGACCAACGAAAAGGTGATGCTGTACCAGAACGCGCCGATACAGGCGCTCTATTCGTCGTCCTCCGGGGGCCACACCGAGAACAACGAGAACGTCTGGGGCGGCGCCCCCGTGCCGTACCTTCGCGGCGTCAAGGACAAGGCGGACTACGCCGACGGCAAGAACCCGAACTTCAAGTGGGAAGTGAAGATGCCGTGGTCGACGTTCTCGTCGCGGATGAACGAAGAGTTCGGCGTGGGCAAGCTTGAGAAGTTCAAGCTCGTGAAACCGTTCGGAGTATCCGGGCGAGTGACCGTCGTGAAGGGCGACCACGGCGGGGTCCGCATCGTCGGCTCGCAGAAGACCGCCCGGGAAAGCGGCTGGGCGATCCGCGCCGCGCTGGGCCTGAAGGACACGCTCTTCCGCGTAGACGTCACGCGGCACGCGCGATGACGGCGCGCGCAGTAAAAACCTGGCAACCGTCTGACGGGTTGCCCGCGAGGGATCGCTAGACTCGCCGCCATGGCTTTCGAGGCTCCCGCTCCAGAAGCACTGCCGGTTGCGGCGACCACGTCGCGCCCGGCTCACGGGCTCGTCTCCGTTGCGCTGATCCTCGTGAGCGTGGGCTTCGCGACCGCCGGCCAGTTCACGTTGAAGGCGGCGATGAACCACGTGACGCAAGGGACGACCGATTCGTCCGCCGTGGACACGTTGCTGAAGGCGGCGCGCGAGCCGCGCTTGTGGGCGGGCCTCACGCTGTTCGGGATATCAGCGGTCTTTTGGCTCGTCGTGCTCTCGAAGGTCCCGCTGTCGTTCGCCTATCCGTTCGTCGGGCTGTCCTACATCGTCATCGTGTTGGTGGCGCGCCTCGTGCTGCACGAGCACGTGCCGACCCTGCGATGGGTCGGCGTCGCGGTGGTCGCGACCGGCATCGCGATCGTCGGCCTCTCGTTCCGGCGTATGTCGGGCACCGGTTGACCGATCCCTCGGCATGAAGGCCTTGATCCTGGCGGGGGGCCTGGGAACGCGCCTGCGGCCCCTCACCTACACGCGCCCGAAGCACCTCCTGCCCATCGCGAACCGGCCCCATATCGAGCACGTGCTCGATCTCCTCGTCGCCCATGACGTGCGCGATGTCGTGCTGCTGACGTCGTATCTCGCCGAGGAGTTCGCCCCGACCGTCGATGCGGCGCGCGCTCGCGGGATGCGCGTCGAGGTCACGCACGAGGACGAGCCGTTGGGCACCGCGGGGGCGCTGAAGAACGCGGAGCCACTCGTAGCTGACGGCACCTTTCTCGCGTTCAACGGTGACATCCTGACCGACGTCGACTTGGGCGAGGTCGTTCGTTTCCATCGTGAGAGGCGCGCGGTAACGACCATCTTGCTGACGCCGGTCGAAGACCCTTTCGCGTTCGGCGTCGTTCCGACCGAGGACGACGGACGCGTGACGAGGTTCATCGAGAAGCCTCCGCCCGGCACGGCGCCGACCAACCTGATCAACGCCGGCGTCTACGTCTTCGAGCCGGCCGTTCTCGATCACATCCCCTCCGGAGAAGTGTGGTCGGCGGAGCGCGCCCTGTTCCCGGGGCTCGTCGAGGACGGCGAGCCCGTGTTCGCGCTCGGCACCGACGCGTACTGGCTCGACATCGGGACGCCCGAGAAATACTTGCAGGGCAACCTCGACGCGCTCGCCGGCCGCTACGTCACCTCTGCCGTGCCGGCTCCCGGCCCGAAGGCCTCGCTCGTGGCGGACGGGGCAACCGTCGCCCCCGACGCGCGCGTATCCTCGTCGTGCATCGGCACGGGCGCGATCGTCGAGTCAGGCGCGGTCGTAGAGCGCTCCGTCTTGTTGCCGGGTGCATCGATCGGCTCCGGGGCGGTCGTCCGCGGGTCGACGATCGGCGAGGGCGCGCGCGTCGCGCCGGAATCCGAGATCTCGAACAGCGCGGTCGCCGACGGAAGCGAGGTCGGCACCGAAAGGGAGGAAGCATGAAGATCCTTATCACGGGGGCCGCGGGGTTCATCGGCTCACATCTGGTAGACCGGCTCCTGTCCGAGGGCGAAGACGTGCTCGGGGTCGACGATCTGTCGTCCGGGACGCTGGCCAACCTGTCCGATGCGCGGCGATCGAACATCGGCAAGTTCTCGTTCCAGCGCGTCGACGTGACCTCCAACGCGCTCGCCGACTTGATGAAGCGCACGAAGCCGGAGCTCGTGTACCACCTTGCCGCGCAGGTCGACGTCCGGAAATCGGTCAAGGACCCTATCCACGACGCGATGGTGAACATCGTCGGCACGTTGAACGTGCTGCAGGCGGCGACCGAATGCGGCGCGCGCAAGGTCGTGTTCACCTCTTCCGGCGGGTGCATCTACGGCGAGCCCGACGCGTCGCGGCTGCCCGTGACCGAGGACCAGGTCTTCTGGCCGGAGTCGATGCCGGAGTCGCCCTACGGGGTCTCCAAGAAGGTCGTCCTCGACTACCTCCGCTATTACAAGGCGGTCAAGGGCCTCGACTACACCGCTCTTGCCCTTGGGAACGTCTACGGACCTCGCCAGGAGCCCGCCTCCGAGGTGGGGCTCGAGGGACAGGTCGTGGCGATCTTCTGCCGCAAGATGCTGGGCGGGCGGCCGTGCACGATCTACGGCGACGGCACGCAGACGCGCGACTTCCTCTACGTCGACGACGTCGTCTCTGCGTTCGTGGCGGCGCGCGATGCAGGCGGTGGCGAGCTCGTCAACGTCGGCAGCGGCGTGGAGGTCTCGGTCAACGAGCTCTTCGCCAAGCTCGCCGAGCTGACCGGCACCCGTTACGAGGCGGTCCGTGCCCCGGCGCGCCCGGGGGAGCTCCAGCGGATCTACGTCGACCCGTCCAAGGCCGGCCGGGTGCTCGGGTGGGCCCCGTCCGTGGGCGTCGACGAGGGGCTCAAGCAGACCGTCGCGTGGTTCCGCGCCACCGGCTAGGACGCGACCATTTTGCTACGCCACCGATCCGGCTCGGCGCTGAGGGCACGCGGCTAGCTGATTGATCCAGGGGGTGCGGATTCGCCCGGCCGCGCACGTATGCCTGGTCCGAGAACCTGCGGTGCACGAGGTGCACGAGGTACACGCATGCACCGCATGCACCGCATGCACCGCATGCACCGCATGCACCGCAGGCACCGCAGGCACCGCACGTTCCCGGAAAGGTAGTGCCGCGCGGCGATTTGGCCGCGCAGGCCAGAGAGCGAGCCGTCCCGGGCCGTCGTCTACGCACAACTGCGTATGGGCCGCGGGACGCGTCTCCCTTACATTGTTCTGGAAGAAACTGGATCAACTGGCGATGGAGTTTCGCGCACCGACCGGGCGGGGCTCGGTCACCTGTCACTGACCGCCCGATCGCGGGGGGCGGTCATTGACAGGTATCCACGCGACGCGTGAAACTCGGTACTTCGCGGAGACCCTCACATAGGAAGGTTGGTCCAGTCGTGCCCTTCTCACCCGAAGAGATCGAAAACAAAGAGTTCCTCATCACCCTGCGCGGCTACGACAAGGACGAGGTCCAGGCCTTTCTTCGAGCGGTCGCGGCGGACTACCGCAGCCTCGGCGACACGTCGAGGTCGGCCGCGCCCGCAACGACGTCCAATCCCTTCGAGAGCCTCGGCGAGGAGGTCGGGACCGTCCTCAAGGTCGCGCGTGAGTCGGCGAACGCGCTGCGGCAGAAGGCCGAGGACGAAGCGTCCGCCGCCCGCCGCAGGGCCGAGGAGGAATCCGCCGCGCTGCGTAACGCCGCGAGCGCCGCGGCCAAGCGCCTGACCGAGGAGGCCGAGCGGCATTCGATCGAGGTCCGCGCCGCAGCCGAGCGCGAGGCCGGCGAGCGCCTGCGCGAGACCGGCCGCCGGGTCGAGCGCCTGCAGGCCACCGAGACCAAGCTCCGTCAGCGCCTGTACTCGCTCGAGATGATGCTCCAGTCGATGCGCCAGGAGCTCGACGCGGCCGACACCGCCGGGGTCGAGCTGCCCGCCGCCCCCGCCGACGGGCCCGGGGGCGACGCCGACGATCTGGGAGGCGACGAGCTGAGCGTAGAGACCCCGACGGTCACCGAGGGGAGCTTCGGCGGCGACGCCGACGGCGGCGACAAGGTCGAGGAGTCCGAGAACACGTTCGGTTAGGCGCCTTTTCGCTACGCCGCGATCGTCGAGACGATCGCGGGGGTGGGCGCCGCCGAGCCGTTTCTCCGCCACATCGACGCTTCGCTTTCAGACCGGGTCGACCGAGCGCATTTAGGGACGTTTCCGGGCAAACGCGATCTTTCCCGCGATGGGTTCGCGCCTTAAGACGGGCGACGGCGGGCGCCTGTAGTACACATAAAGAGGGCCGGGCGAGACCGACAGAAGGGGTCTGGCCAAGACCGACCATTTTATGGAATAATTTCGAGGAAGTATTTGGGTTTGAAAGTGCGGGAAAGGTGTACGAATCAGACGAAAGACCGCGGGGGCCGCGGTACTGTTGGCGGACGCAACGAAACTGTAGTTGATTCGTTACAGTCCGTAGTGAGCAGGCAGCGTTGGAGAGGATTCGCGGGGTGTCATCTGTGTTTGCAGGGGCCAATCCATTCGGATGCACGCGCCCGCGCGTGACGTTCGCCGAGAACGGTCGCGGCCGATGACGCCTCCCGCACAAGACCACGCGCTCGAGGCGCCGCGCCAGCAGGTCCGGTTGTTCCCGCAGCGCGCCGGCTTCACCGTTCCGCGTCTCGTCCCCGGTGACGTCACCACGCTCGTCGATCTCTGGCTGCTCTTGTCGGTCATCTGGGCGACCCGCCTCGCGATCGGCAGCGTCGATCCCGCGATCGGCGTCTTCGGCGCCAGCCTCTTGATCCTCCTCATCTCATGGCGCGATCGGTCGGGATCACTGACCCCGAGCGCGATCGACGACGCGGGCCCGATCTTCCGACGGGTGTGCATCTCGTACGCGCTCGCGGCGGCCGTCACCACGCTCTCGGGCTCGGGCGACGCGCGTATCTTGCTCGCGGCCGCGGTCGCGGCCGCACCGGCTCTGGTCGCAGGGCGCGGGCTCGCGTACGCGATCGAGCGCCGGCTGCGTCGGGGGCGGCGCAGCTCCAGGACACTCGTTGTCGGCGGCGGCGAGATCGCACGCCGCGTCGTGACGACCCTCGAGACCCATGACGAATACGGGATGCAGGTCGTCGGCGCAGCGGACGACGATCCGAAGTTCGCAGCGGACGAGCTCGGGACGAGGATCCTCGGTGGGATTGCCGACGTTCCGGACATCATTCGCAATCAGCGCGTAGACGTCGTGATCGTCGCCTTCAGCAACGGTGACCAAAGCGGGATCATGGAGGTCATTCGAAGCGCGATGACCGTCGGCGCCAAGGTGTGGGTCGTGCCCCGCTTCTTCGAGCTCGGCTCGACACAAGCTTCCGGCGACCATCTGTGGGGCCTTCCCGTCGTGAGGATGCGGCCCCCGGCGCGCAGTCGTCCCGAATGGGTGTTGAAGCGCACGCTGGACATCGTCGTCTCGGGCATCGCTCTCGTGTTCTTGTCGCCGCTGCTTGCGGTGATCGCGGCGGTCATCTACTTCCAGTGCGGCCGGCCGATCTTCCTAAAGCAGGTGCGAGTCGGACTCGACGGGCGACCGTTCACGATGCTGAAGTTCAGGACGATGGCGCTCGCCGACGAACAGACCGAGAGCACCGAGTGGTGCCCGGCCGGTGACCGCGTCACGCCGATCGGGAAGATCCTGCGTGACACGAGCCTGGACGAGCTTCCGCAGCTCTTCAACGTGCTGCGCGGCGAGATGTCGCTGGTCGGCCCCCGTCCCGAGCGGCCGTACTTCGTCGACCTGTTCAGCGCGATGTACCCGCGGTACGGGGCGCGCCACCGCCTCCCCGCGGGCCTGACCGGTTGGGCCCAGATCCACGGGCTCCGCGGCGACACCTCCATCGAGGAGCGCGCCGCGTTCGACAACTACTACGTCGACAACTGGTCCCTGTCCAAAGACGTGAAGATCTTGTTCAAGACAGCTACGACGTTTACGAACCGGGGAGGCGAAGATGGCTAAGCACGAAAGAGCACGAGCACGAAGCGTTCTGGTGATCATGCTGATGTTGGTGGTGACGATCGTCGGAGGGATGATGATCACGGGCAGCGCAGGCGCGACCGAGCCCGGCGACATCTACACGAGCATCTCTCCCAGCCGCGAGACGTCGATCACTACACCTCCGTGCGCGGGGACCCCATGTATCTCGTCGGGGATCATCGTCTGCGAGGACCCGCCGTGCGGTCCGCACACGACTTCGCCTCCGCCGCCGGTCGTCCTCCGTCGTTGCATCGGTTGCAACTCGATGCCGATCACGGGTGCCGACCTCACGCTGTTCATAATCACTGGGTTGGCCGCGATCGCGACGGGACTGGTCATCGTGAGGCGGACGCGTTCACGACGGGAGCCGACGGAGCCAAACGCGCCGCTCTAGTCAGTCACTAACGGGCTGCGTCCAGAAGTCCGACAGCGAATCCCATAACCCCGGTATGCCGGTTCGCTGATCGGGAGTTGCGCGCAGCTCGACGGTGCTGACGAAGTCGCCGCGGTAACGCCACACTCCACGGCTGTCCTCCCCCGGACCGTCGACCTTCCAATCGCGCGGTAGCGCGAGCGCAATGTCGATCGTGGCGTCGCGCGCTAGCGGCTGGGGATACGCGCGGAACACGTAACCGTCGTCGCGCGAGGGGAGCGCGTACTGGATCGTGATCGTGCGAGCGCGGCCCTGCGGCACGCTCAGATAGACCTCGACGATCCTGTGACCCTCCATCTCGTCGAGGTCGAAGTCGACGGGCTTGCCGTCGCGCTCGACGACCTCGATCGTCGCGTTCGGCGGGAGGTAGCTCTCGACGTTGTTCCGGACCATCGCGTAGGGCTTGCCCGCGACGTATGTGATGAGGCCGTCGGGGGCCTCGTTCTCGAACGTCACGTGGTTGACGCAGCGCGCCGATCCGTCGACCTCCACCGCGCATTCGTGCCGCAGCTCTCGCCGGACCCAGTAGTCAAGCTTCGAGCCGTGCCTCGGGATCCCGCCCCCCCAGTTCTGCGCGGCGACTCTCCAGCGGTCGCCATCGTCCTCGGCCTTTATGTTCCCTCCCACCCCGAGCTCGTCCAGAACCGCCTGCTCGTCCTCGTCGAAAGAGACGAACCGCAGATGGCCCCCGGCAAACGCATCGCCCGCGGCATCCGTCGTCGCCGCGTCCGAGGATCCCGAGCGGACGATCTCCCGGAACGTGTTGGCGCCGAGCTCGAGGATGGCCGCACGCCGCTGGACGTTGCTATCGAAGAGCTCGTACGCGTCCGAGTAGACGAATCGAGGCAGCTCCTCGGGCCCGATGCCGCCCTCCACGCCCGGGACGGACACGCGATGGTCGGGAGGGAGGAGCGCCGCCAGGCCACGGGGGTCGACCACGAACGCCCCGTCGGTCTCGATCCCTCGAACCTTCTCGAGGAGGCGTGCCGCGACGAGCGCGTCGTCGGGGACGTCCGGTGAGTAGGTGGCGTTGATGAAGAGGGTCGTGTTCGAGCCCCACACGCCGTACCGGCGGGTGTAGTCGCCGGGGGCCGGGACCGGGATGTACGGGTCGGTCCTGAGCGTCTCGTTGTCCCAGAACCGACCGAGGACGAGCCGCCCGTCGCGCAGCGTGATGGTGCCTGCGCCGGTGAGGGCGCCGCCCGCCCCGCGAAGCTCGGCGTTGTTGAGCAGCATGACCAGATAGGTGCGCGGGCCGTTGTTGCCGAGGAGGTCGTCCAGGACCTCGAGAAGGGCGTCGAAGCGACGGGCCGAGCGAAGCAGCTCGCCGGTCCGGCCGGCGATGTCGTCGAGCGCGTCCCACACGGGCGGGGCCACCCATCCGTTGCGCTTTACCGTGGCCGAGTCCTCGAGCGCCGCGAGTGCGTCGACCTCCGTCTGCAGGGGCGCGCGCAGTGCGGCGAGCCGTTCCACCCGGACGCGTCCCCGGTCGACTATCCCGGTCTCGCGGACGTCGTCGAGCCCCTCCTTCAGCGCCAGGCCCGCGGCCAGCACCGGCCTCGCCGCGGTCGCGACGGCGCGCATCGCACCGAGCGACGGCCCCACGACGGGAACGACGCCGAGCACGCGCGCCGGGAGCCCTTCGAGGCGATCCACGACGCGCGCCAGATAGCGGTCGGCGCGCTCGACGTCGGCCTCGCCAAGGTCGGCGGCCGACCCGCCCAGCACGGCGCGCGCCGCCTTCAGGTCGCGCACCGACGGGAGCGCCACCGAGGCGGTGAGGCCGGCCACGAGGATCCCGGCGACCACGAGCCCGACGAGGACCTTGACCAGCCTCGATCGCGTGACTCTCACGGGCACGGGCCTCCTCCGCCGCCGAGCGTTCTGATTCGCGCTGCTCGTTCGCTCTGCTCCTCGGATCTTCGAGACGACTCGCTCTACTCGAGACGATTCGAGGGGGCGATGCTAAGCCGCCGCGTCCCTCAATCATGAGCGTGGCTGCCCACCCGATCAGCCGTGCGGTCGGGTACGCCGTGGGCCTTACATAGGCTGGGCCGCATCATGCCCATCCCGGAGCGTCCGCTGGACGTGCTCCACGTCAGCCAGCCCACCGAGGCCGGGGTCGCCAGGATCGTGGCCGACCTCGCCGCCGGACAGGTGCGGCGGGGCTGGCGCGTGGGCGTCGCCTGTCCGTCCGCCGGGCCGCTCGCCAGGTGGGTGACGACGGCGGGGGGGACCCATCTCGAGTGGGCCGCGACCCGCGCCCCCGGCCCCCGGGTGGTCGCGGAGATCAGGCGGCTGCGCCGCTGCGTCGAGTCGTTTCGGCCCGACGTGATCCACCTGCACTCGGCCAAGGCGGGTCTCGCCGGACGCCTTCTCCTGAGGGGCCGGAAACCGTGCGCCTTCGAGCCCAACTCGTGGTCGTTCGAGGCGGTCGAGGGCCCGGTCGCCGCGGCGGCCAGGGCATGGGAGCGCCGGGGAGGGCGCTGGTGCGACGTCGTCGTGTGCGTGAGCGAGGCCGAGAGGCGCGTGGGCGAGGACGCCGGGATCGACGCGCGCTACCGGCTCGTCCCCAACGGGATCGACCTGGGGGTCGTGACGCCGGCTTCGGCCGACGACAGGGCGGCCGCACGGAGCCGGCTCGCGCTGCCGGACGAGCCCACCGTCGTGTGCGTCGGCCGGCTGTCCCCCCAGAAGGGCCAAGACCTGCTCCTAGACGCATGGCCGCGCATCCTGCGACACGTCCCCGACGCGCGCCTCTATCTCGTCGGGGACGGCCCGTCGCGCGCCTCGCTAGAGGAACGGCGCGTCGAACGCGTCACCTTCGCCGGCCATCGCACCGACGTACCGGACTGGCTCGCCGCCGCGGACGTCGTCACGATGCCGTCACGCTGGGAGGGTTGCTCGCTCGCGATGCTCGAGGCACTGGGGCGGGGGCGGAGCGTCGTCGCGTTCGACGTCTCCGGGGCGGCCGAGGCGATCGACGGCGACGCGGGCGAGGTGCTGAGGCCCGGCGACCTCGACGGGCTCGCTCGCTCTCTGACGGAGAGGCTTGCCGATCCCACACGCGCCGACGACGAGGGGCGCGCGGGGCGACGGCGGATCGAGGAGCGCCACGACCTCCGAGTGACGGAGACGGCCGTGGCCGAGATCTACGCGGAGGTGCTTGCGGCGCGCGGGCTCTAGTCGCTCGTGTACGTGTAGTACGAGCCCGATTCGCGCAGACGGTTCCCGATGACCCCGAGCACCGGGGCCTTCAGCGCGACGAGGGCGAGGACGGCCTCGTTGACGGGATTGGCGATCGAACGCGCCGCGACGACGAGAAGGACGCCTTTCGCCATCGTCGTGATCGTGCGTGCGTCGTCGGTGCCCAGCAACGGGGGCGTGTCGATCACGACGACGTCGTATTTCTCGCGCGCGTCCTGCATCACGGCGTCGAAGCGCCGGGCGATCAGGTCGCCGGCGTCGGGGTCGGGCTCGGTCGGGAGCACGGCGAGCCCCTCGGTCCAGCCCTCCTGAACGGCCTCCTCGAGCGACTTCGTCTCCCGCAGCACCGCCGCGAAGCCGCCGTCGGGGTTGTACTTGAACGTCTTCGCCAGCGCGGGCCTACGAAGGTCGGCGTCGACCAGGAGCACTTGGCCCCCGAGCCGCGCGAGCGACTCCGCAAACAGCGCCGACACGGTGGTCTTGCCGTCGCCGCTGCTCGGTGACGTGACGACGATGATGTCGATCGTCCTGTCCTGCCACTCGCGTTCGAGGTTCGTTCGAAGCGTTCGGAAGGCAGAGCCCACTCCAGGGTCCGAGAATGCCTTCGACGGGCGCGTCCTGATCGCGCGCGACGCGGGGATCCGCCCCACGACCGGGTAGCCGGTCATCCGCGCGATGTCGTGCCACGACCTCAGGCGCGGACGTCCCCTCTCCACCACGAGCGACAAGCCGACTCCGAGAAGGCCTCCCACGAGCAACGCGGCGCCCTCGAGCAAACGGCGCGGGGGGCCCGACGGGGACGACGAGGGGAGGGCTTCCGCGATGACCTGGGAGCTGAGCAGCTCGTTCGTGTCGGCCTCGGCGAAGTCGACGAGGTCCTCGGCGAACGCATTGGCCGCCTCCGCTGCGGGCCCCGGTCGGGACATCGTGGCGGTGATAGTCACGTTGCCGGTGTCGAGGGCCACCTGGGCGTCGATCGCGTCGGCCAGCTTGTCGGGGCGCTGGCCGAGCTCGTCGGCCAGGCGCTCGATGGTCGGCGCGGCCGTCACGTACTCGACATATGCAGGTACGACCACGCGCACGGCGTCGGGGGCGATGTCGGGCAGCGGCGCGAACGTCACGATCGCCTCCGCGCGGTACTCCGCGGGCAGGGATTCGACGTAGAGGGTGGCTCCGACGAACACGCCTAGCGCGACGGCGACGACGAGCTTCCATCGCCATCGGAGCGCGTCCAGTAATTCGGGCACCCCGCTTTCTTCGGCCAGCTGATCCTCCTCTTAGCCGTAACGGAGGCGAATCATCCCACGGCGGCCACGGCCGGAGTCGCATCCTGGGAGCGCGCGTCCTGCTCGGGCAATCGTCGAGACGATTGCCCTGCCTGCTCGGGCAATCGTCGAGACGATTGCCTCTGCCTGCGCCTGGCCCGTCTGTCCGGATCGTCCGTCGCGGGCGGCGCCGGCTCCACGGCAGCAGCGCGCGCCTGTATGCGATACGCCGCCAGCATCGCTCCGATCACCGACCACACCGCGAGGCTGATGACCGTGTTGCGCAGCGTGTAGTCCAAGAGCCCGTGGCCGAACACCGTGACGAGCCCCGCGGCGATGCCCGAGATGATCACTCGGTCGCGCCGGCGCGCGCGCCGTCGAGCGGTGCGGATCGCCTCGCGGCCGACGAAGTACAGCGAGGCCATGAAGCCGATCACGAGCAACAGGCCGGGGACTCCCGTCTCCGCTCCCCACGTGAAGAAGATGCTGTGAGCGTGCTCGGCGAACACCGTCGCGGTCCGGGACGCCGACCGAAGGCTCGCCACCGGAAACGAGCCGGGCCCGACGCCGGTCCATGGGTCCTCCCTCATCTCGCGGATCCCCTCCGCCCAGATCTGGTCGCGCTCGTCGTACGGGCTCAGGACCGTGAAGGACTGAAGGCGCGCGCCGACCACCTCGACCTGAGGCGCGTCCGGAGCGAACGCCCCGAGCGCGACCGCGACGATCAGCACGGGGACTCCGAGGGCCAGCAGCGACCTCCGGAACTCGGGCATCGCCACGATCAAGAACACGAAGCCGAGCCCCACGCCGACCCACGCGCCGCGCGACAACGACAAGAGAAGCGCTCCCGCGATAACCGCGGAGGCGATCGCCGCGAGAGCGCGTGCCGCCTTCGTCCGCGCACCGCCGATCAACCCGATCGCGGGGAAGAGCGTCAGCGCGGCGAACGCGCCGAGCTGGTTGGGATCGTTGAATGTACCCGTCAGGCGTCCCTCGGTAACCGCCCCGCCGAGCTCGATGTCGAACCGCCTGGCGTTGGCGAGGCCGATCGTCGCGATGACCGCGCTGATCGCCGTGATGCTTCCGACGAGCCAGCGCAGCTCCTTCATCGTCGTGCACACGCCCACGACCACGCACGCGAACATCAGGCCCCCGGCGAGCTGCAGGATCTGCCGCACGCCGAGGTCGAGGTCGATGGCCGACTCCAGCGACACGAGTGACCACCCGGTCAACGTGAGCGCCCACCACAGAGGGGCCGCCCACGGGAACATCGTCTTGCCCTGGGCCAGCCGGTTCAGCGCGAGAAGGACGGCGACGAGGATAGCGAGGGCCTCGACGACCTCCAACGGAGTGCTCGGCAGCGCGACCGTGCCGATGGGGAACGTGGCGAACACGGCCAGGACCCCCCACCTCGGCCGACGCAGGACCATCACCACGAACAGCGCGCCCAGGGGGAGGCCTGCCAGCACGTAAGGCGCCGCGTCGCCTCCGAACTTCACCGCGACGAGGGCGAGGCCGGCGCCGAACGCGGCGGCGCCCAGGGCCGCGCCGACGACGGCCGCGACCGACAGGGCGGCCTTGAAGGCCGGGCGCTGGAGCGCAGTCGCGCGTGCCTGGGTCGTGCTCACGGTCCCTTTCTCGCCCTTTCACCGGGTGCCGCCAGGAGCAGGCGAATGCTCGCACATGTCGACCGAACGCCCCGTCGCGGCGAGCCTGTCGCGCCACGTCCAGGCCCTACAGTGACGCCGTGGACATATCGGTCGTGATCGCCACGCTGGGCCGGCCGGAGCCCCTCCGGAGGGCGCTCGAGAGCATCGCCGCCGCCCGCCCCGGCCCGCTCGAGGTCCTCGTGGTCGACGGAGACGAGGGGGCCGGCGCGCGACCCGTGGTCGAGGAGTGGTCCGCAGGGGGCCTGCCCGTGCGGCACGTCGTCTCGCCGAGGGGCCTCACCACCCAGCGCAACGTGGGCGTGCGGGAGGCCGGGGGCGAGGTCGTGGTGTTCCTCGATGACGACGCGGTCGTGCTGCGGGCCGACTTCTTCGAGGTCCTCGCGGACGTCTACCGTGACGACGCGATCGCCGGCGCTACGGGCGTCGTGGTCGAGGCCGAGGCCCGTCGGTTCGGCGGGAGGACGTCCCGGATGCGCCGCGCCGTCCTCGGTGGCGGCAGAGACGGCACGTTCAGCCGGTTCGGCTACCCGCGGCGCCTCCGGGACCAGGGGCGCGCGGTCGACGTCGAGCTCATGCAGGGCTGCCTCATGACCGTGCGCCGCGACCTCGCCGAGGAGCTCGGCTTCGACGAGTCCCTTCCGGGCTACGGCTTGATGGAGGACGAGGACTTCTCCTACCGGCTGTCGCGCCGCGGCCGGATCCGTCACGACCCCCGACTGGCCGTGCATCACGACAACACGGGCTTCCTCTCCCAGGACCAGAGGGCGTTCGGCCGGCTCGTCGTGACGACCCGCGCGTATCTCTTCCGCAAGAACTTCGTCCGCACGCCGCTCGCCCGGCTCCAGTTCGGGCTGCTGGTGCTCGCGCTCGTGGGTCATCGCCTGATGAATCGCGAGTGGGCGGGAGCGCGCGGCGTGCTCGAGGGTGCCCTCGACGTGTGGAGAGCGCGGCGGTGACGGCCCCCGTTCGAGTCGCGTTCGTCGCTCCGTATGCACAGCTCGGCGGCTCCGAGCGCTACCTCCGGTTCCTCCTCGAGACGCTCGGCCCGGAGTGGGTCGGCGACGTCGTCGTGCTTCAGGAGGGCCCCCTCGTCGCCGAGCTCGAGGCCCTCGTGAAGCGTCCGCCCCTCGTCGTCCCGACCGGCCCCGGGGCTCGCGACATCGTGCGCGCCGCACGCGCGTTGCGTCGAGAGGTGTTCCGACCGGGGCACGACAACGAGGTCGTCCACGCGAACGGCCTCAAGGCCGCGCTCGTGTGCGTCCTCGCCACGCGCCGTATCCCGGTGGTGTGGGTGAAGCATGACTTCAGTTGGGATGGCCGGCTCGCCAATCTCGTCGCTCGCTTCTGCAACACCGTCGTCGGCGTGAGCCGGGCGGTGGTCGAGACGCTTCCCGCGACCCGGCGCGTCGAGGTGGTGCACACCGGCATGCCCGAGACGAGCGTCGACGAGACCGCCGCGCGCCGCCACGTGCTCGACGTGGTGGGTGCGGGCGACGACGATTCGATCGTGCTGCTGGTTGGCAGGATTCACCCGGCCAAGGGCCAGGTCGAGCTCGTCGAGGCGATACCGAGGGTCGTAGAGACGAGCCCGCACGCACGCTTCGTCTTTCTCGGCGGCGAGGACCCGAATACGACGTCGTACGCGCGAAGGGTCAGAGCGCGCGTGACCGAGCTGGGCCTCGACGGGCGCGTGAGCTTCACCGGGCACCGGGACGACGCGCACCTGTTCGTCGCGGGGGCCGACGTCGTCGTCATACCGAGCGTGCGCGACGAGCGGGGGATGGGACGCGAAGGGTTCTCCCTCGTCGCGCTCGAGGCGATGATGCTCGGGACCGCTGTCGTTGCCTACGACGATGGCGCGTTGCGCGAGGTCCTTGGCGACTGTGGCGCGCTCGTTCCTCCGGGGGATCGAGGCGAGCTGGCCCGCGCGATCTCGAAGGTGATACGGGACGCGGAGCGGCGCGCCGACTACGAACGCTGTGGCCGGGATCGTGTCCGCGCACGGTTTCGAGTCGACGACATGGTCGAGGCGCTGAGGTCCGTATACGCGCGCGCGGCGGCAGCCCGCCGATGAAGGTGCTCATAACCGACAGCGGATACCGGAGCGGCGCGCTCGCCGCGGCTCGCAGCTTGGCGGCCTCCGGCTGGATCGTCGGCATCGGGTCGCCGGCCCGCAGGGGTCACGCGACCCGTTCCCGCGCGGTCGCCCACGTGCACGACGTGCCGTCGCCGGAGATCGATCTCGACGGCTACGTCGGCGGCATCAACGCGGCCGTGGCACGGGAGGGGTACGCGGTGGTGCTGCCGACGAGTGACCTCGACATGCTCGCCCTGTCCGAGCACCGCGACCGGGTCGACGCGATCGTTCCCTACGGCCCCGCGGCGGGAGTCACACGCGCGCTGGACAAGCTCGAGTCGACCGAGGCGGCGCGCGCGGCGGGGCTGGACGCACCGTGGACCCGTCTCGCCGACCCCGAGACGATCGCGTCGATCTCTCCGGACGCGGAGCTCATCGTGAAGGCGAAGAACCACACGTTTCTCGACCGTGGCTCGGGCACGCACGGCAAGGTCGCCACGGTGTGCATCGGGCGCAGCGCAGTCGCCGAACGCGTCGCGCTGATCGAGGCGGAAGGAGGGCGGGCCGTCGTGCAGGAGCCCGTCCGCGGTCGCCTCACGGCGCTGGCGGTCGTCGCCGATCGCGCGTCGAGGCCCGTGGCGTGCGTGTACCAGGAGGCGCAGAGGTCGTGGCCCGAGCGCGTCGGAGGCACGGCCCGCGGCGTCACCGCTCCTCTTAACCCGGAGCTGTTCGCCGGAGCCC
>DATBND010000299.1:0-2728 GCA_036554505.1 Actinomycetota bacterium
GATGGTGAGGTCGAAAGACTTGTCGGCGCCGCGCTTGCGATCGGCGAAGTAGTGCGAGTGGGTGTCGGCGGCCCTCCAGGTCAGGCCGACCCAGTAGCAGCCCGGCTTGAGCGGAGCCTCATCGCAGTCGCGGCCGTTCTCGAACGCCATTTCCCCATCCTCGGAATCGAACTCGTTGGCGTCGACGACCTTCCACTCGCTCTGATCCAACAGCAAGCGTGGCGAGCGCTCCGCGAGGTTGACGAGCTGCGCGCTCCACTCCGGGCGCTTCTCAGGACCTTCTCGATCGGGGGCCGAGCCGTCCATGACGACGAGCGCGATTGCCGCCGCCACCGCGAGTGCAGCGACCCCGAGCGCGCGCAGGCGAAGCGTGACGTGCCGGCGTCCCTGCCGCGTGCGGCGGGGGACGCGCGTCGTATCTGCCGCCTCCCTGGAGAAGATCTGCTCGAGGATGTCCTTCGCTTCCGGCGACTCGGCCAGATGCGCGTACGCGTCGCGAGGTACGGGATTGATGCGACGAGCCCTTTCCAGAAGTGCGTCGGTCTTGCTCATCGAGGTTCCTCCACGGGAGTGCGGCTATCGGTCAGGTCCGGAAAAGGGCGCTCCGCCATCCGTTGCTTGAGGCGCCGGCGCGCGCGATGAAGGCGCATCCGAAACGTCGCCGGGCTGCACCCCGCGGCGCGCGCCGCGCGCGCGGCGTCGAGGTCGTCCCAGGCGACGAGCATGAACGCCTCACGTTCCGCGTCGGAGAGCCCTCTGATCGCGTCGAGGAGGCGCCGATCTATCTCGGGCAGCTCAGGGACCTCCACCTCGGCCTGAAACGCCGATGTCGCGACGACCCTTGCGTCCAACGCGCGGCGGCGTCTTCTCGAACGAGCGCGGTTGGCGATGAGCCTGCGGGCGGTGCCGAACAGCCACGGGACGGGGTCGTCGGGGAGCTCGTCGAAGCGCCGCCACGCGGTCAGGAACGTGTCGGCGACGACGTCCTGCACCTCGTCGGCGGCAGCGCGCCTCGCCACGTACCCGGCGACCCGTCCTACTTGCTGCTCGTAGAGGAGTCGAAACCGTTCCTCTCGGCCGGTCTTCAGCGCGGGCCCCCTTCACCGGATGGGCACAGTTTGGTCCAGACATCCCTTACGTGTCCGGCGAGCTCGCATCCGTCACGTCGCCCCGGCGGCGTAGCGGGTGGCGCGGGGGAAGGAGACCCTTGAAGATGCGCCAAATCGTGGCGATAGGCTGCGGAAGGACCAGGGACGGCCAAAAAACCATCCGACCGGGCAAGAGGCCGATCAAAGGAATGAGTGTGTCCTTCGGAATCGGGCAGCGCGGGGTGCTCGTGGCTATGGCGGCCGCGCTCACCGTGGTCGGTTGGCCCACGCCGGCGACGAGCCAGGGTGCCCGTTGCCTTGGACAGCAGCCAACGATCACGGGCACCAACACGTCCGAGACGATCACCGGGACCGACGGCGACGACGTCATCGCGGCCCTCGGCGGTGACGACGTGATCAACGGCCTCGCCGGCAACGACCGCATCTGCGGTGACGCGGGTATCGACACGATCGACGCAGGCGAGGGCAACGACGGGATCAACGGCGGAGAGGGCGCGGACGTCATCTCTTTCGCAAGCTCCGGCGCGGGCGTGCGCGTCGACCTCTTCGCCGGCGAGGCCACGGGGCAGGGCTCCGACCGTTTGTTCGGCCTCGAGCGGGTGTGGGGGTCGCCGCGCAACGACGAGCTCCGAGGCGACGAGGGACGCAACGAGCTGCGCGGCGAAGCGGGTAACGATGCGCTTCTCGCCGACGCCGGCTTCGACGTGCTGTCCGGTGGCACCGGTGACGATGTCTTCGAAGGCGGAAGCGACAACGACGTCGCCACCTTTGCAACGGCCCCAGGCGCGGTCGACATCGACCTGGGCGCCGGCACCGGAACCGGCGAAGGCGCTGACAACTTCGCCGGCGTCGAGGCAGTCGTCGGGTCCGAGCACAACGACGTCATCGAAGGCGACGAGAGAGACAACTATCTGTTCGGTCGTGGAGGCAACGACGAGATCGTCGGAGCCGGGGGTTACGACTACGCCGTGTTCTGGTTCGCTCCCAACGGGGTCGACGCCGACCTCGCCGACGGCACCGCAAAGGGCGAGGGCAACGACTCGCTCGCAGGGATAAGCGGTCTCGTCGGGTCGCCGTTCGACGACGTCCTAACCGGAGATCCGGCCGCCAACTACCTCGATGGCGGTGACGGTGGCAACGACGTGCTCGTCGGCGCCGACGGCGATGATCTGTTCGTCGGTCGTGGCGGCGAGGACACGTACGACGGAGGGGCCGGAGGCTTCGACAGGATCGACTTCCGCGCCGCCGGACCGATCGAGGTCGACCTGCGAGACCGGATCGCGACCGGCGAAGGGACCGACGCGCTCAACGGAATCGAGGGCGTGGGCGGCACCAAGAGCGCAGACGTCCTCAACGGAGACGGCGCCACGAACTACTTGGTGGGCCGTGGCGGGCGCGACGAGATCAACGCGTTCGAGGGCGACGACTTCTTGAACGGTGGGCCCGGAAGCGATCGAGGGAACGGGGGGCCGGGTAAGGACGCGTGCAAGAGCTTCGAGCGAGGAAAGCCGGCGTGCGAGAGAAAGACCGACACCCCGGAGCATCCGCTGCAGAAGTCGGTCGACACGACGGAGTCCTACCGCCGCAACTTCTAACCCAGCCGGCCGTCGTGCGTGAGG
>DATBND010000304.1:0-15255 GCA_036554505.1 Actinomycetota bacterium
CACGGAGCTGCAGGCAAAGCTTCTCGAGTTCATGGACCAGCGCGTCTACCCGAACGAGGCCGTCTACGCAGAGCAGCTGTACTCCCAGGCCGACGTGCACCATCAGCCGCCGGTGATGGAGGAGCTGAAGTCCGAGGCCAGGCGACGCGGCCTATGGAACCTGTTCTTGCCCGACGACGAGCACGGTGCAGGCCTCGGCAACCTCGACTACGCGCCGCTCGCCGAGATCATGGGGCGCAGTCCGATCGCCCCCGAGGCGACGAACTGCGCCGCCCCCGACACCGGCAACATGGAGATCCTGGCCGAGTTCGGGACGGACGAGCAAAAAGCCCGGTGGCTCCAGCCGTTGCTCGACGGAACGATCCGTTCGTGCTTCGGCATGACGGAACCCGACGTCGCAAGCTCCGATCCCACCAACCTGCAGAGCACGATCGTGCGCGACGGAGACGACTATGTAGTGAACGGACGGAAGTGGTGGACGAGCGGAGCAGCCGACCCCCGGTGCAAGGTCTGCCTCTTCCTCGGCTCGAGCAATCCCGACGCGGAGCGCTATATGCAGCACAGCCTCGTGCTGATCCCGATGGACGCCCCGGGCGTCGACATCGTGCGCACCCTCCCCGTGTTCGGCTACGACGCAGGGCACGGCCATTGCGAGATCGCATTCGAAGACGTCCGCATCCCGGCGACGAACCTGTTGGGCCAAGAGGGCGGCGGGTTTCTCATCGGGCAGGCGCGGCTCGGGCCGGGACGCATCCACCACTGCATGAGGGCCATAGGCATGGCCGAACGCGCGCTCGAGCTCATGTGCCGACGAGCCCACTCGCGCGTCGCGTTCGGTATCCCTCTATCGAAGCAAGGCATCATCCGCGACTGGATCGCAGAGGCCCGTGTCCGCATCGAGCAAGCGCGGCTCCTCACGCTCAAGGCAGCGTGGATGATGGATACGGCGGGCAAGGACCGGGCTCGCGTCGAGATCTCCGTCATAAAGGTCGCCGCAGCGGAGCTGGCGACGTGGGTCATCGACCGCGCGATCCAGGTGCACGGAGGCGCCGGCGTTTCCGACGACTTCCCGCTGGCATTGATGTACGCGCACGCACGCACGTTGCACATCGTGGACGGCGCCGACGAAGTGCACAAGATGGTCATCGCTCGCGACGAGCTCGCTCGCTGGAAGGCGTGAGGCGGCCCACTGCCGACCGGGCCAGGCCTGAACCGACTCCAGTAAAGGAGTGGGCAACGAGCGGGGATCGGGCTCTCGATCCGTACATTCGATCTATCGTTCCAGCGTGATCCGGCTCGACCTGCCCGACGAACTCGCTCCCTGCTTCTTCGAAGAGCCCGTCCTGGACCTCTACGCGTCGCGACCGTGGAGGATCCCCGACGGCTTCTTGGAATCGCTGCGCCACGCCGTCGAACAGGCCGTCACGGACGAACGGGTCGCCCATTGGGTGGCGGACGGCACGGACGCGTGGCGCCGTCCCACGAACGGCGTCCCCGAGACGCTCGACCTCATGCTGGCGTTCCTGTTCGGCGCTTGCGCCGTCCGATCCGGCTATTGGGGCGACATGGTCTGGGGGATCTTCGACCCTTACCTGGCCCAGCCCGGCGCGCCGTGGACGCCCTCGTGGAACTACCTGCGCGCGCAGGAGGGCGCGTGGCGCCCGCCCGGCTGGCTGCTGCCGGCGACTGCGGGGGACGACTCGGACAGGCGCAGGACCGCCTTCGAGGTCCTGCGCTCCCTCGTCGACGTCTTCGAGGGGCTCGAGCCCATCGAGGAGCGCCGCGTCGAGCTGGCGAAGTTGTGTGAGCGGCGCGCCGGGAACGAGGAGGACCTGCGGGCGCCGGTCGACACCCTTGCCGACGAATGGGCACGGGCGGCGGAGGCGCCGACGATGCTGACGCTGCCCGAGCTCAGCGGCCCGGTCGGCTACGTCGCGTGGATCCTCGACGGCCTCAACGACATACATCCTTATCTGCGCGCCGCGGTCGGCGACGGCGACGAGATCGAGGTGGCGATCGCCAAGCTCGTCCTCGCGGCGGGGATGGAACAGGTCCCGGCAGAGTTGGCGGTGGCCGGCACGAGTGACATGCTCGCCCGCGTCGAAGAGCACCACCGTTCCCTCCGCGGCGGCTTCGTCCCCGAGACGTGGCGGGACTCGACCGCTCGTTGGCTGGTGCGCGCGACGATCCGCGGAGAGCTTCCCGCGTGCCGGGCGTGGCTCGACATGGCCATGCGGTTGACTGGCGCGCTCAACGGCCTGCCGGGGCGCGCCAGGCTGCCGAGCGGCACGGTATGGGTGCCGGTCTCGACGTTCGAGTGGAACATCCGCGCCCTCCTCGCGAACAGGCCGATTCCGAACTCGCTGGAGGCGCGGTTTCGCCGCCCGCGTCCCTCGGAAGAGGAACCTCCGGCGCGGACGGCGATGCCGCCACCGGTCGTCGCAGGGATCGTCGGCCAATCGGAGCTGGTCACGGCCCTGGACGAAGCCGCTGCCTCCACGGGACCGATCAGGATCCTCGTCGCGGGACCGGTCGGCACCGGCAAGGGCCTGGCGGTCGACGCGCTGGCAGACGTATTGAAGACGCGGGGTTTCGCGCAGCCACCCGTGTGGCTCCCGGCCGCGATGGTCAACGAGAGGACGGTGTCCGGCGCGGTGGAGCTGCTGCGTCAGGAGATGGACCGCTGCGAAGGAGTTCGCCTGCTGGTGCTCCAGGACCTCGACGAAATGGTTTCGCAGGGAGCAGCCGGCGCCGCAGTGGCGGCCGAGCTGTTGCGCGCGCTGGAGTCGCGTTCGGAATTCCACATCGTCGCCGTCTGCGATGCCGACCGGGATTCGGTCATCTTCGCGACGGATCCGATCCTGGCGCGCGCGTTCCGCGTCGTGCGCACGCGCGACTTCGACGAGGAGATGTTCCGTCGGGTCTTCCTCCGCAAGATCGCGCGCCTGGGAGCGGACGCGAACGACGCGACCGTCGCCGACGCCGCCCGCAGGCTCGTGGGGATGCGACCGTTCCGCAACCTCCGCAACGGACACCTCGTAAGCGCGTTTGCCGTCGAGGCCGTCGAGCGCGCCCGGTCGCGGACGGGCGAAGGTCGCCCCACGGTGGGCGTAGAGGACCTGCCGGACGACATCGCGGGCGGGCCGGCCGAGGGAGACCCGTTCTCGGACCTCCACGCCCTCGTTGGGCTCGAGGGCGTCAGACAAGAGGTCCGGCTGCTGGCGGCAGAGGCGAAGGCGGAGCGCCTGCGCCGGGAGGCGGGGATCAAGGTCCCGCCTCCGACCCGCCACTTCGCGTTCACCGGGAACCCGGGAACCGCGAAGACAACGGTCGCGCGGCTCCTCGCCCGGATCTACCAGTCGCTGGGCCTCCTCTCTTCGGGGCACCTGGTGGAGGTCTCACGCGTCGACCTCGTCGCTCGGTTCATCGGGCAGACGGCGCCGCTCGTTCGCGCCGCAGTCGAGCGCGCCTTGGGTGGCGTGCTTTTCATTGACGAGGCATACGCTCTTGCTCCCGAGGGCAGCGAGGAGGACTTCGGCCACGAGGCGATAGCGACGCTCGTGAAGCTGATGGAGGACCACCGCAGCGACCTCGTAGTCGTGGTGGCGGGTTACGAGGAGGACATGGATCGGTTCTTGGCGTCGAACACGGGACTGTCGTCGCGGTTCGCCCGCAGGATCCGGTTCCCCGACTACACCGACGAAGAGCTCGTCGCGATCTTCGTGTCGATCGCGGAGCGGACCGGCATCACGCTCGCGCCCGGCGTCGTGGAGCGAGTCGAAGGGCGGCTTCGCACGACCCCGCGGGGGCCGGGCTTCGGCAACGGTCGCCACATGAGGACGTTGTTCGAGCGCGCGCTGGGCCGGCAGGCGCTTCGCCTGACCGCGGGAGAAGGCGCGGTGGACGCCGCGGCCGTGAGGACGCTTCTACCCGAAGACCTTCCGGAGCCCGAGCCGCTCGGGCCGGACCTCGAGTCGACGGCGAGCACCGGCCACTATCTCTGACGAGTCGTGGGGAGCGCGCGCGGGATGCGCTACCCCGGCTCTTCGACGTCGATCCACCCCCGTGCGATGGCGATGGCGATGGCATGAGGCCTGCTGCGAGCGCCGACGCGACGAACGAAGCGCTGGGCGCGCCGGTGGATAGTGACGGGAGCGACGCCGAGCCGCCGTGCGATGGCGGCGTCCTTCAACCCCTGTGCCACGAGCCGCATGACCTCGAGCTCTTGCTCGGTGGGGCCGTCTCCGCTGCCTTCGTCGGTCCCCTCACCGGTGGACCCTCGGTCCGGCGCCACGGGCTCTCCTCTCGAGATGGCTTCGAGCGTTCGCCGAGAGCCGCGACGACGTCGATCGTCTCGCCGGTGGTCCGCCCACCAAGGCGTCGTCGTGTCGCCCGGGTAGACGTGCCGCGGCGCGCCGCAGTCGCGCTTCGGGATACGCCTGCGGCTCCACAGTGGAGGTTCTCGGCTCGATTGAGTCGCCAGAAGATGGCCAATGATCCGCCGCGATCCCGCGGGGCGCGGGCTAGGCCTGGACGAGCGTCGCCCGGACGCGCAGCTCCTCGAGCGCGACGGAGAGGTCGGCCATCGTGATCATCGCGGGCTCGGCGCCGGGGCCCCGCGCCGCACGCGTCAGCGCTTTCATCCCGGCCGCGTCGCGCAGTCTCTTGAGGTCCGCGCCCGACATCCCCTCGGTCTTGCCGGCGAGCGACCTCAGATCGACGTCGGGGGCGAGGCTCACATTGCGGCACAGCACCTGCAACATCCCGAGACGTGCGGCCGCATCGGGCAGCCCGACCTCTATCGCGGTGAGTCGTCGGTCGCGCACCGCCGGGTCGATGATGTCGATCCGATTGGTCGCTCCTACCAACAGCACGCCCTCCCCGTGATGGATGCCGTCGAGCTCGCGGAGGAACTGGCTCACCACGCGTTCCTCCCACCCGCTCGACCCCTCGGACCCACGCGTCCTGAGGAGACCGTCGATCTCGTCGACGAACACGATCGCGGGCCGGTTCGCGCGCGCTCGAGCAAACAGCTTCGCGACGCGCTCCTCGGACTCGCCCGCCCACTTCGAAAGGAGATCGGCAGCGGATTGTTCGTAAAAGCTCGCCTCTATCTCGGTCGCCATGGCCTTGGCGATCGTGGTCTTGCCGGTGCCCGGGGGGCCGTACAGCAACACCCCGGCCGGGACGCCCACGCCCAGGGCGCGGGCCAGGTCGGGCCTCACCAGCACGTTCGTTATCTCGAGGAGTCGCTCGCGCGTCTCGTCGGGTATCACGACGTCGTCCCACGTAACGGGGTCCTCGAGCGACACGCGATCCTTCCCTTCGCGGCTCTTGACGGCCTCGACGAGGTCCGCGTGAACAATCGGCCGGCCTGCACCGAGAGCGCTCTGCGCGGCGGTCGTCACGAAACCCTCTAGTGCGGCGGCGTTGCGATCGCGCGTCATGCGCGCTATCTCGTCGAGATCGATGCCGTCCCACACGACTGCATCGGCGCGACGCTGGAGGTGGACGCGCAGGATCTCCGTGCGCGCGGCCGCGTCGGGCAACGGCACGAGGATGCGCGCGTCGAACCGGCCCTCACGTAGCCCTGCGTCGAGACGGTCGATGCTGTTCGTGGCGGCCGTGATGACGAGGCCCGGGATGGCGCGATAGTCCTCGAGGCAATTCATCAGCTGGGTGACGATCTCGCGGTGGTCCGCCGAGGGTTGGTCGTCGCGAGTGCTCGCGATCGCGTCCACCTCGTCGAGAAAGAGCACGATCGGAGTGTTGTCCCGCGCCAGCTCGAACAGCTTGCGGTGGTTGCTCGCAGCCTCGTGCATGTACGCGCTCGCGATCGACGCCGGGGAGAACCGGAGGTAGCGCAGCCCGTACTCCCCCGCCAGAGCGCGGCTCAACAACGTTTTCCCCGTGCCCGGCGGGCCGTAGAAGAGGATCCCGTTGTGGACGACTCGATAGCGGGCGGCCTCGTCCGGCCGGTCGAGGATCGCGCCCACGCTGGCGCGCAGCTGATCCTTCACCTCGTCCAGTCCACCGACATCGTCGAAGGTCTCGAGCTGCGCCGGCGGGATCACGTCCAAGCCACGCTCCCGCTCCCCGCGCGACCCGCGGACGACGGCGACAGGTTGCGTCTGCGACCTGAGGATGGCCGCGGCCAGATCGAATCCCTCCGCCTCCAGCGCGTGCACGCGCGCGGCCGCCTCGATCACGTCCTCGGGAGGCGCGCCCCTGCGACGCAGCGACTCGAGGTCGGTCTTCGCCGCCTGCCTCGACCTGAGGTTGTCGCGTAGGAGCCCTCGCTGCTCCCGGCCGATCGCCGCCTTCGACAACGCCTGGTTCAGGGCGATCACCAGCGACCCCCCGAGGAGCCACAGCTCTCGGCCGGCCTCGGCGCTCGACGCACCTGCGGCTCCGAAGTCGCGCGCGTGCAACGCCTCCCGCGCGCTGGCGAGCTGTGCACGTGCCCGATCGACGCGTTGGACCTCGGACTCGACCTTGCCCCTGAACTCGGGCACGTTCAGCGCGGTGAGAGCGGCGAGACGCGCGCGCAGCGAGTCGGTGGCGCCGGCCAGCTTCTCGAGCGCGCGGTCCGTCGACGCGGCGGCCTCCGCTTCCTCCCGCTGCCACCGCTCCTCGAGCTGGGCGCGCGACCGCTTTCGCTTCATCCTCGGAAGCGCGGCGATCTCCTCGGCCTTCTCCATCGGGTGGAGGACTCGTCGCGACGTCACCTGACCCGCGTTGCGGTGATACAGCGACACCTCCGGACGGCGCGTGCTCATGCGGGCTCTCCCTCGACCGTCGTCGGGAGCCCGTCCGGGTCGCCGCCCCCGAGGACGCCACCGAACAGCGAGACCTCCGGCCGCACGAGCGCGACGATCCCCTCGAGATCGGTCCCCTCGAGCGTCTCCTCGACCTCCAGGCGCTCGGCAAGCCCGTCGAGGACCTCGCGGTGCTGGCTCAGCACACGCATCGCCTCGTCCTCGGCGCGCTGCAACAGCTCGTCGATCTCGACCTCCATCTCGTGATGCGTTTGGCCCGAGATCTGCGCGAGCGCGAGCTCGTCGCCCAAGAACCCGTCGCTCTCCGGACTGAGAAGCCGCCGTCGTCGCGTGCCCATGCCATAGCGGCCCACCATGTCGCGCGCCATCTCGGTCGCCTCACTCAGGTCCTGCTCGGCCCCCGTCGAAGGGACCCCGAATACGAGGACCTCCGCGGCGAGCCCCGCCATGGCCGTGACGAGCCGCGCGAACAGCTGATCCGTCGTCAGGAGGACCGCGTCGCCCTCACGCTGGATAGCGGCACCGCCGACGGCACGTCCTCGAGCGAGGATCGTAACGCGGTGCACGTCGGCAAGGCCACCCGACGCGGCAGCCACGAGCGCGTGCCCGCTCTCGTGATACGCCGCGCGCTTTCTCTCCTCGGGCGACAGGACGCGTCCTCTCTTCTTGGGTCCCGCCAGCACCCGCTGGACGGCCTCGGCGAGCTCGGGCATCTCGATCTCGGTCTTGTCCTCGCGCACGGTCAGGAGGGCCGCTTCGTTGACGACGTTCGCGAGGTCGGCGCCGGAGAAGCCGGGCGTGCGCCTCGCCAGGTACTCGAAGTCGACCGACGGGGCGATCGGCTTGTTGGCGGAATGGAGCTCGAGTATGAGCTGGCGCCCGACGGCGTCGGGCTGGTCGATCGTGACGTGGCGGTCGAAGCGCCCCGGACGGAGCAGCGCGGGGTCGAGGATGTCCGGGCGGTTCGTCGCTCCGATCACCACGATCCCGGAGCTGACGTCGAAGCCGTCCATGTCGACGAGCAACTGGTTGAGCGTCTGCTCACGCTCGTCGCTCCCCCCGCCCCCGCCGTGGCCGCGTTTGCGCCCGGCCGCGTCGAGCTCGTCGATGAAGACGATCGCAGGCGCCACCGCCCGGACGCGCTGGAACAAGTCGCGCACGCGCGCCGCTCCCACGCCGACCAGCGACTCGACGAACTCCGCGCCCGCGACGGAGAAGAACGGGACTCCGGCCTCGCCCGCCACGGCCTTGGCCAGGAGCGTCTTGCCGCATCCGGGAGGGCCGAAGAGGAGCACGCCCTTGGGCGGCGTCGCCCCCACGTCCGCGTAGCGCTCGGGCTCCTTCAAGTAGTCGACGACCTCCTTCAGCTCTGCGACCGCCTCGTCCGCCCCGGCGACGCTGCCGAACGTCACCGCGGACGCGCCTTTCCTCCTCCGCCCGCGGCCCTTCCCGATCGAGCCGAACATCTCAACCTCGCCGATGCCGGACGCGCTTCCCTTTCCCGCGGTCAGCAGCAGCGCGAAGAGGTTGGCCAGGATCATGAGCGGAAGGAGAAACGTGGCGATCATCCGGACGGCCTTCTTCTGTGGCTGCGGCTCCACCTCGACGTCGGCTCCGGCCGTAGTCGCCATCTCCACGAGGATCGCGGTGACGGCGCCGCTCGACGGATACGCGGTCCAGTACCGGCCCGACCCATCCGGAGCGATCGCCTCCGGGGACGGGGCCGGTCCCTCTGTACGTGCCTCATTCGGGACGTCCGCCGGCCGCGCCGTGAACGAGCCCGTCACGACCGAGTCCTCGTCCAGGAACGCGGCGGACACGAGCCGTCGTTGCTCGGCCAGCGCGTTGAGCTCGCCGATGGACAACGCTCGACCCGGCACGTCGGGCCGCAAGTACGACAGCGCCCCCCAGAACAGCGCGAGGAGGCCGGCGAGCGTTACGACGAGCACGTACGTCACCGGGCTCGCCCGCCGGCGCGGTCTGGACACGCGCGCGCGCCGGCGACGCAACGCCCAGCGACCGAGTCGATGACGAATCGCGATCGCCACGCGTCGCGCGCCGTCGATCGAGCGGGCGACGGGGGCCGCGGCACGCATGACGCCACCGTGTCATGCACACGCGTCGCCAAGCCGCCATGCGCTAGCCAATCAATCGCCGGGACGCCACGCACCACATCTCCCCTCGCTCGGAGGACGCGTCCTGTGGCGCGCGCAACCGGCCCGATCGTGCGACGCGCGTGGAGTTGTCCTCGCCGCCGCGCGCGATGTCAGTAGTGATCTTTGGGCCGATTCGCGTTCTCTTTCGTTGTACAAGAGAACCAACGGGTGGAAGCCACGGTTACGGCAGAGGCGGCTACGGAATGGTGGTCATGGCGGAGGTGACGCGATCAACGGCGGAATCCACGACCGCGACTCCGACGTCACCGAAGTCAAGCTCAGGCGCTGGCTGAGTCGTCTCCGGCAGCCAGACCGGCTCGACGACCCCGCCCTCGCGCGTTTGCTGCGCGCGCACGGCCGGCTTCCGGAGACGCGCTCCGCCGTCGAGTTCGGACGCGCCGCCGCCGACCTGATCCGCGACAAGATCGAGGCGTTGCGCGCTCCTCCCGACGCCGGACGCGCGCAACAGCTTCCTCACCTCGTGCTCGAGACGTGCTTCGTGGACGGGGCGAAGCTCTATCAGGCCGCGGGACGTCTCGGGCTGTCCGAGCGACAGCTCACGCGCGAGCGCACGCGCGCCATCGGGTTGCTAAAGGCCGAGCTGGAGACCTCGGCAGCGGTGCGCGCGTATCGTCCCGAGCCCATCCCCGCAATCGGCGGATATTTGGAACGACCCGCCCAGACGCGGACCTTGAAGGCGTCGCTCGAGAGGGCGCGCCACGTCAACGTGAGCGGCGCCCCCGGGATCGGCAAGACCTCGCTGGTCGCCGCGCTCGCCGCGGACGAGACCACCTCGACATCGGTCTTCTGGTACAAGTTCCGCCCGGGCATGAACGCCGCGCTGAGCTCGATCCTGTTCGATCTCGGCGAGTACGTCGCAAGCGAGGACGTCTTCGACTTGGCCGACTATATGGACGGTGCGCTTCCCTCCCCCGATACCGGGCTGGCGACGCGGCTTGCGTTGCGAGCCCTCGACGGACGTCCCCGGCTACTCGTCTTCGACGACTATCACGTCGCGGAGGAGAACGAGCCCGTCCTCGGGTTCCTGGAGGAGCTCGCCGCGCGACTACCGCTGGTGCGAGTCATAACCGTCGGGCGGCGGCGGCTGCTCGCGACGCGTGACGTCGAGAGCGTGGAGATCGCCGCCTTCAGCCGCTCGGAGACGACCGAGCTGCTCACGCGCTTGAAGGTGTCCTGCAGTCCGCAGATGGTTCGCCGGTTGCACGCGTGGACGCGCGGGAACCCTCACCTGTTGAAGCTGGCCGCGTCCTGGCTGAAGACTGCGACCGACGACGAGGTCGCCAGTGGGTTCTCCTCGCTCAAGGATCAGCTCGACGTCCAGACCTTCCTGCTGTCCAACGTCACCGACCTGCTCGATTCGGACGATCGCGCTCTGCTCGAGGCGGCAAGCGTGTTCCGCGATCGCTTCTCGGACGATGCCCTGGGCTATGTCGCTCAGCGGACGCGCGGCACGGTGATCGACGCGGGCATCCGCCTCGTGCGCGCCTACGTCGCGACGCGCAGCCTCGATGGCGAAGGGGCCTTCTTCCACGCGAGCGTTCGCGACTACGTATACGAACGTCTCGACCCCGCGCGCAAGAGCCGTCTCCACGCTCGCGCCGCGCAGTGGTACGAGCGGTCGGGCGACCACAGAGAGGCCGACTACCACCGGCGGCGGTCCTACCCCGAGGCGTGACACGCCACGGGCTGCCCTCGCCGTCTAGCTCGACGCGCTGCCCATGAGCTCGACGATCGTCTCCGCCGCCCTGCGGTAAGCCGCGGCGGCGGCCCGGTGGTCCCCGCACCGGGAGTGCAGGTGACCGAGCTGGAGGCACGAGATCGCCAGCTCGCGGGGCGGGACGCCGGCGCGCCCGGCGTGCTCCACGGCCTGCTCGAGATGACGCCTCGCCTCGGCATCCTCGCCGCGCGGGGTCGTCCGGGCGAGCTCACGATGCATCACGACGAGCACGGCCGGTGAGATCTCCCCCGACCGCTCGAGGCTCGACAGCGAGCGCTCGAGGAGGTCGCGCGCCGCCTTCACCCGGCCCCCCGAGCGCAGGTCGCGCGCCATCTCGATGACCCATGTCGCCGAGCCTCCCCCCGACAGGGTCCCCACGTCCACGCCGAGTCGCGGCGCGAGATACTCGAGCAGGCGACGCGACGGCCTCCGGCGATCGGTCTCGATCGTGCTGATGTATGCCGCGCTGTAATCGTCACCGGCAAGGTCCGTCTGCGTCATACCGAGCCGCCGGCGCAGGTCGCGGATGCGTCCGCCCACCGTGAGTGGTGCGGCGCCGGGCGTATCGCGCCCCGTCACCGCCGCGATGCTCGCGTCGTGCGTCCCCACGCCATCGCCTCACTGTGCGACGCGGGCGCGTCGACGAGTCGCCAACGAGTCGCCTACGTGGTGCCAACTCCTTCGAGCGGTCAGCCGGCGGACCCCTCGCGATCGGAGCGCCATTCCAATAGGACGTAGACCCCGTGCTCGTGCACCGGCTCGAAACCAAGCCGTCGATAGAGACCTAGAGCACGATTGTTCTGCTCGACGTGGATCGAGAGCTTCATCCCGCCGTCGGCCGCCTCGCGCATGAGCGCCCGAATCAGGGGCGTGCCGACCCCGCGGCCTCGGTATTCGGGCAACAGCGCGATGTCCATCATCCTGATCTCATCCGGCCAGCGCGCGACGTACAAGCGACCGGCGTCCTCCCCGTCCACGACGACGACGTCGTAGGTCGCTCCAACGTAGTTGGACGTGTAGTGCTCGTGCTGAGCGCGGAACTGCTGCGCGATGAAGGCACTCTTCGTCGCGTCGTCCCACTCGGTGAGGGCGAGCTCCTCTGCGCGCGTCGACCCGTAGACGCGTTCGAGGAACTCCATGTCGCCCGGCGTGACGCTCCGCAGAGAGACCGCCGCCCCGTCCGCGGTCCGAAACCCCTGCCCCGTGGTCACCCCCTCGGAGGGAACACTCCCTGCAGCGCGATGCAGAACAGCAGCGTCAGGTACGGCTGCATGTTGTTGTGCGGTAGATCGCTGCCGGTGATGCTGAGCGCGTTCGGGTCCATCTGCACGAGGTCCTGGCTCGTGTTCGTCTGGTATGCGAACCCGTCCTGAGATGTTGCGAGAACCTCGGTGGGATCCGGCGCGAGCTGGTTCGCGGGGAACGCGGACGCATTGGCGGTGTGGTTGTGGAACGCGATCTCCGAGTTGAGCAGCGTGACCGTCTCCGTGCCGCCCGTCGCCCCCAGCGGGAAATCGTCAGTCTGGTGCATCGGCGCGTTGCCCTGCAGGTTCGGCAGGGCGAAGGTCGTCTTGCCGTTCCCGCCGTAGAACGTCCCTATCAGGGCGAACAGAGCCGTGTTCTGGGAGATCGGGAGGATCTGCCCGTCGCACGTCGCCCAGCCCTTCGGCGCGAAGCTGAATCCGAAGATCCGTATCTCTGCAACGAATGGATCGGCCATGTGAGCCTCCTGGTTGGTTTAGGTCGGAGACGGAAAGATGCCGAACAACGAGAGGATGAAGCTGATCGCGAGGTACGGCATCATGTTGTCGTGTGGCTGTGATCCTCCGTTTGGGCCGATGACGTTCGGGGACATCGGGGTGTTCGGGGCGATCTGGCGGAACAGCAGCACGTTCGTACCGGCGGCCAGCAGCTGACCACCGGGGTTGCTCGAGCTCCCGACGTTCTTCGTCGCCAGCAGGGCGTGGGAATGTGCCGCGAGCTGGTTCGTCGTCAGCGTCACGCTCTCGACGCCTGCGAGCTCGCCGATCGTGTGCTGTGTCAGGCCGGGGCCCTGACCTTGGTGCACCGGGATGCGGCCGCGTAGGTCTGGCACGCCGAAGTTCTCCTGGCCATCGCCGCCGTAGGTGGTGCCGATCAGCTGGAACAGCGCGTCGTTCTCGGATATCGACAGGAGGCTGCCGTCGCAGAAGACCCAGCCCGCGGGAGCGAAGCTGCCCGCGAACATCCTTATCTCTCCGACGTACGGTTGCGCCATCTCGGACTCCTTCCTAGTTGGGCGACGGAAAGATGCCCTGCAAGGCGATGCAGAAGCTGATCACCGAATAGGGCTGCATGTTCTGGTGGGACCCGCTTCCGGTCTTCGAGACCGAAGCGGGGCTCAGGGTCGTGAAGTTGAGCGCGGGGCCGTACGCGTTGTTCGTCTTGGCCAGCATCGTCGGGTCGGGCGCGTCGGCGTTGGTGCTCGACGCGGAGAACGTGTGGTTGTGGGCCGGCAGCTCGTTCTGGCTGAGCGTGTGTGCTTCCTCGCCCCCCTTCGAGCCGCGCGGGAAGCCCCCACTCGTATGTATCGGGACGCGGCCGCGCAGGTCCGGGAGCGCGAATAACGTCCGGCCGTCGCCGCCGTAAGTGGTGCCGAGCAACGCGAACAAGGCCTGGTTCTGGTTGACCGGCAGGAATTGCCCATTACAGAGTGCCCACCCCTTCGGCGCGAAATCAAAGCTCATGAGCCGTACCTCTCCCAAAAACGGATCCGCCATACGGTCCCTCCTCTTCCGTTTCACTGGCTAGCTGCTCAACCACGAATAGCGAGAGTTGTCCGGCTCAGCTCATAGGCAATTGCTCCCCGCTCCCGTGTAGTTCGGGACGGTGTCGGCGAAGGCCGTGGGGGGGCCGTCTCCGGAGTTGCGTGCGATCTCGAACGTCTGCACGGCCGTCGACGTCGCCACGTCGTGGGAGTTCGGTCCGACGTAACCGGGCAGGTTGTAGGTCCCGCCAGCGATGCCGAGGAACGCGATGTCGTTCAGGTTGTTGTCGTCGCCGCCGCTAACGGAGTTCTGCTCGCCTCCCGCACCGCCGAGGTCGAGGCAGATCGTGCCGGCGCGGCCCATGTCGCCGAAGATCCCTGCGATCACGGTGCTGAACGGCTGGTTGACGGTGTTGCTCTTGACCGTCGCCCGGATGATCGGCGTGTTGCTCAAGCCGGTCAGAAGCAGCTTGATCCCCGAGTTGCGGTACTGCCTGATCGTGTTGTTCGAGATGTTCGTCTTGTGCGTGCCGCTGCCCGCGTGGTTCACCGCGATCCCGTTGCCCTGGGCCGAGCCCGAGCCGGCCTGGCCGCTAACGCCGATCGTGTTGTTCGTGAACGAACCCGTGTAAGTCCCGGCCGCGGCTCCGTCGATCCCGGTCGACAGGGTGACCGCGTTGCCGAGCGCGTTCTTGAAGTCGCTGTTCGTGATCGAGTAGGTGAGAGTTGGGTTCGATCCGGCGCCGCCGGCACCGATCGTGACCCCGCCACCGCCCGACGTGATGCTCGGATGGTTGTTCGAGAAGTGGCTGTCGTCGACTACGAGGTCTCCCGCCGCGGTGTTGCTGAGGACGAAGTTAAGGAGGTCACCGGACGCCGTCGTGAACGTCGAGTCCTGGTTGATCGTCACGTTGAGGATGGCGCTGTTCTCCGCCCGTGCGAGGAACGCGTCGTCCGAGAGCGCGCCGGTCCCCGTTGCGAACGTCGTGCCCGACACGCTGAGGCGGTTGAGCGTCCCGCTCGTGTTGTAGACCCTGAAGCCGTTCTCGAAGCCGCCCGTCACGGTCGAGCTCGACAGCGACGCCGATCCGGTCAGTCCGCAGAACATCACGCTGCCATCGTCCTGGGAAGCGTTGTCGCCGTTCGTCCCGTTGATGACCATCTGGTCGAGGGTCGTCGTACCGCTCACGGTGTAGCCGAGCAGGGCGAAGTTGCTGAAGTCGTGCAGGTTCATGGAGTCGAGCGACGGGCTGACCGTGTTGCGCAGGAAGATGCCGACGCCCTGCGGGATGGAGCCCAGCGCGGCACAGCTATTCGTGGCGCCGTCCGCGCCGGTGAAGTGTTGGATCGTCCCGCCGGTCCCGTTCGCGCCGGTGCCCGTCACGATGAGGTTGCCGGCGTTGCCCGTGTTGTCGAGGATGATCCCGTTGCCGTTCGCGTTCGCACCCGTGCCCGCCGTGATCGACTGGAAGTTCAGGTCCGCGCTCCCGATGTTCGTGTTCTGGACGTTGAGAGCGGTGCCAGTCGTGGTCGTAAGCGTGTTCGTGTTGCCCGTGACGTCGACTGTTCCGCCGCCGGTCGCGGTGAACGCGTTCGCCGTCCCGGTCGACGCCGTGATACCGCCGGTGAAGTGAACCGTCGCGCCGGTGTTGTTCTGGAAGTTGATGCCGGCCCCGCCGTTCGACGTGACCTGCCCACCGAACGAGATCGTCGGGCTGCCGCTCGTCGCTGCCAGTATGTGTATCGCCCGCCGGCCGGAGTTGTTCTGCGTGACGCTCCCATTGTAGGTCAGGCTCGGGCCGCCGGTGAATATCTCGACCGCGTCGCTCGACGCGT
>DATBND010000322.1:0-2232 GCA_036554505.1 Actinomycetota bacterium
GGGTCACGCGAGCGAGGCCGAGGAACAGGTCGAGTCCATCCGCACGCACATCGAGGAGATCGTCGCGACCGTCCCGAACTTCGTGCGGGCACCGACCTACTACCACGAGCTCGACGACACCTACTTCAGCGTGACGTCGGAGACGTTCATCGGAAGCATCTACGGGCTGGCGGGCCTCGAGAACATCGCCGATGCGGCCGACAAGCAAGGCTCCGGCTATCCCCAGCTATCTGCGGAGTACATCATCGACGCCGATCCGGACTTCATCTTCTTGGCAGACTCCGAGTGCTGCAACCAGACGCCAGAACGCGTGTCGCAGCGCCCGGGATGGGATCAGATCACGGCGGTCCAGAGTGGAGCCGTGGTGGACGTCGGCGACGACATCTCGTCGCGCTGGGGGCCGCGCGTCGTCGACTTCCTCGAGATCGTCGTGGACGCGGTCAAGGGCGAAGGATGAGCGCCCTCGCCGTTCGGGCCACGGCCCTGCGCAGGGGCTGGTGGTTGCTCGCGGTCGGCTGTCTCGTGGGAGCCATCGCGCTCGGCATCGCGATCGGGCCCGTGCGCTTGGGGATCGGCGCGGTTGCGGGCGAGCTCGTCGACCGCCTTCCGTTCGTCACGACGTCGTCGGGCCTGACCGAGCAGCAGACCGCCATCCTGTGGGAGCTGCGCGTTCCTCGGGTCGTTCTCGCCGGGCTGGTCGGCGCGATGCTGGCCCTCGCGGGGGCCGCGTATCAGGGCGTCTTTCGCAACCCCCTCGCCGATCCGTATCTTCTCGGCGTCGCGGCCGGCGCGGGGCTGGGAGCGACGCTCGCGATCTCCTACCTCCCGAGCACTACGAGCTGGCCCGTCGATCCGTTGCCGCTGGCGGCCTTTCTCGGCGCGCTCCTGGGCGTAGCGGTGACCTACGTTTTGGGCCGGTCGCGGTGGCGCAATCAGTCGACCGCGACGTTGATCCTTGCCGGCGTCGCGACCGCGTCCTTCCTGACCGCGATACAGACCTACGTCCAGCAGCAACAAGACGACACTCTGCGACAGGTCTACACGTGGATCCTGGGCCAGCTCACCACCGCGAGCTGGCGAGAGGTCGGCCTCGTCCTCCCTTACTTGCTCGTGAGCGCGCTGGCCATCGTGCTGCATCGCCGGCTGCTCGACATGATGAGCGTCGGTGACGAAGAGGCGAACAGCCTCGGCGTCGACACGCAACGCGTTCGTCTTGTCATCGTGATCGCTGCGTCGCTCGGCACCGCCGCAGCCGTCGCGGTAAGCGGGTTGATCGGGTTCGTCGGAGTCATCGTGCCGCACACCGTGCGACTGCTCTTCGGCTCCAGCTATCGGGTCGTCGTCCCGTTGTCGATACTCTTCGGCGCGGCCTTTCTGATACTGACCGACCTCGCGGGCCGCACGCTTGTCGCGCCGGCCGAAATCCCGATCGGCGTCATCACTGCATTTCTCGGAGCGCCGTTCTTCTTGATCGTCCTGCGGCGCGGGGGCCGAGCCGCATGATCCCGATAACCGTCCGATCGTTGTCGGCGGCATACGACGGCGCGCAGGTCGTGCACGAGCTCTCTTTCGAGGTTCCGACCGGGACGTGGCTCACGATGATCGGCCCGAACGGCGCGGGCAAGACGACGGTCCTGCGCGCGATGGCGGGCCTCGTGGACTTCTCCGGGGACATCACGATCGGAGGCGACCGCGTCGCAGCCCTTCCCCGCCGAAAGCTCGCGCGCCTCGTCGCGTACGTGCCGCAGCGTCCGCTGATCCCCGCCGGCTCCACCGTGACCGACTACGTCCTGATGGGGCGGAACCCGTATATCCGGTACCTCGCGTCCGAGAGCCGCACCGACCTCGACGCGGTCGCCGGCGTGCTCGAGCGCCTGGACCTCGGAGAGTTCGCCGGCCGCGAGGTCGCTCGCCTGAGTGGAGGAGAGATCCAACGGGCCGTGCTCGCGCGCGCTCTGGCGCAAGAGGCGCCGGTGCTCTTGCTGGACGAGCCCACCAGCGCACTCGACGTCGGCCATCAGCAACAGGTTCTGGAGCTGGTGGACCGGCTGCGGCGAGAGGAAGGCTTGACCGTCGTCTCGACGATGCACGACCTCACGCTGGCGGGTCAGTACTCCGAGGAGTTCTTGCTGCTGGACGGGGGCCGCGCGGTTGCGCGCGGTCCGGCCCCCGACGTCCTGCGCGAGGACCTCATAGCGCGCCACTACGGCGCGACGGTCGAGATCGTCCCCA
>DATBND010000331.1:0-5779 GCA_036554505.1 Actinomycetota bacterium
GGGCCCACCTTTCCCGAGCATCTCTACACGGTTGCGGCGTACGCGGGCGACGTCGTCGGTAACAAGGACCCGATCGGCGGCGAGGGCGGGTATTGCGCCGACCCCGGCGAGCTCGCGCCTCGTTTCGAGCAGGACCTCACCCGGCGCGAACGCAACGAGATCATGGAGGCCGAAGGCACCGCGCACGACCCCGGAACGGCGTTCGTGTTCGAGGACATCGTCAAGTACTGGGAGCGCGTCCGAGCGTGCTTCGACTTCCAGGTCATCATGGACCAGATGGAGAAGAAGGACGTGTCCTGGCGGTACTACGCGGCGGATGGCTCGTGGATGAACGCGCTTCTCGCGATCGAGCACATCTACGAGGACCCCGAGTTGTGGGGCCCAAGGGTCCAGGATCCGATCTACACGGACGCCAACGGCCTTGCGCACGACCTCGTCATCGACCACATCGAACAAGGCAAGTTGAAGGAGGCCACGTGGATCGTGCCTCCTCCGGGGACGAACGAGCATCCCGGCGGGCCGAGCGTGTGCGTGGGCGAGAACTGGACGGTCCGCCACATCAACGCAATCATGAACTCGAAGTACTGGAAGAACACCGCGATCTTCATCACGTGGGACGACTTCGGCGGCTTCTACGACCACGTCCCGCCTCCGCAGTACGACATCATGGGACTCGGTCCCCGCGTGCCGATGCTGATCATCTCTCCGTGGGCCAAGCAGGGCTATGTCGACACGACCGAATACGAGTTCTCGTCGGTGCTGAAGTTCATGGAGACGATGTTCGGGCTGAAGTGCATGACCGATCGCGACTGCGGCGCGAGCGACATGCTGAACGCGTTCGACTTCGAGACGAAGCCCGACTTCGAAGCGCGCAAGCTCCTGCTCGAGGAGCGCGATTGCACCGGGCTCCCGAGTCACATCGAGGCCAAGTACGAGCAGGAGGGTGCCTACGCCTTCGAGGGGCTCGCCGACTGATGACCGAACCCGCACGCTAGATGAAGACCGCCCAGCCGCGCACGCAGACGTGGGGGCGGATCATGCGCACCTGCGGATGCGAGAACACCACCGAGCTCGACACGATCGGTCGCTGGCTGCTCATAACGCGCGCGTGCGTGCAGCCGATGACGATCACGAGTATGGCGATCGCCGGCATCCTGGCGGCCCCCCACCGGGCCTTCGACCCGTTTCTCTTCGCCCTGGCGGCCGTCGGATCGTTGATAGCCCATGCCGCGAACAACATGACCAACGACTACTTCGATCTCACCGAAGGGCTCGACACCGGCGCCTACCCGAGAGCGGAGTATGCGCCGCACCCGGTCCTCTCCGGCATCGTCACGCGCGGCGGGCTCCTGCGATCGATCATCGTCGCCAACGCGCTCGACGCGGCGATCATGGCCGTGCTGCTCCTCCAGCGCGGCTGGCCGATCCTCGCGTTTGCTCTCGGCGGGCTGTTCATCAGCGTGTTCTACGTCGCTCCCCCGCTGCGACTGAAGGCGCGCGGCCTCGGCGAGCCGTCGGTGGCGATCGTGTGGGGGCCGCTGATGGTCGGAGGCTCCTATTACGCGGCCACCGGGAGCATTCCGGCGTCGGTGCTCTGGATCTCTGTGCCTTACGCGTTGCTCGTGACGACGGTCCTGATGGGCAAGCACATCGACAAGATCGCGTGGGACGAGAACGAGGGCGTTCGCACGCTCCCCGTCCTCTTGGGCGAGGAGAGGTCACGGCGAGTCACGACGTGGCTGATGGCCGGCTTCTACGCCACGGTCGTGGTCTTGGTGGCTACTGGCACGACCGTCGTGTGGGCCCTCGCCGCGCTCGCCGCCCTGCCGGCGTTCTCGTCGGCCGCTCGTACGTACGGCCGGCCAAAGCCGTCGGAGCCCCCCGCCCGCTTCCCGCTGTGGCCGTTGTGGTTCGGACCGTGGGCGTTCGTGCACGCGCGCCGGGCCGGGGCCTTGCTCGTCGGGGGCCTGCTGCTGGGCGCGATCTGGCCCGTGTACTCCTTCGCCTAACCGCCCGGCTGCTCGGTGCCGTTGACGGTAAGGGTGTAGGGCGCGTACTGCTCGATGGTCTCGGTGGGCTCGTCATACGTGACGATTGCCGCGACCGTTTGCGCGCTGTCCCCGATCACCGGAGCAAGGTCCTCGGCCGTGAGCGACGCGTCGAACTCGGAGTCGAGCTCGAGCTCATACGCCCATGCCCTTTCACGCGCGTCGTCGTAGGCGATCAACTGGACGGTGAACCCGGAGACGGGCTCGGGCCGGGCCTCGGAGGGAGTCATCCACGATGTCAGCTCGTCCCCCTGCGAGACGGTGTCGATCCCCACGTCCACCTCGTCGATCCACCAGCCCGATCGGGCGATGGACGAATCGGTGATGTAGCGAAACGCCAGCAGAACGTCCTGGCCCGCGTACTCGCTGAGGTCGAAGCTCATCGTGGTCCAGCCATTCGAGGATCCGGTGAGGCCCGGTGCCTCTCTCCCGGCAGGCGACCCGCCCGGGGGGAAGTCGTTCGTGGTGTGCTCGTTCGAGAGGCTCCGATAGGTGATCCCGCCGTCGTCGGAGATCTGCACGAACGCTCCGTCGAAGCCCTGATCGATGTCGTAGCTCGTCTCGAACGTGAGCACGGGCTCGTCCACGGGGACCGATACCTCTTTGACGATCGCGCGATCGAGGTCATCGCCCACGCCGCTGTACAGAGCAGCGTCGTCGGGGCGGCCCGGCGGGTCCTCGTCGACGGTCCATTCGACGGGGGCGGGAGTCAACGTCTCGCCTCCGTCGAACGCGAGGTCCTCGAGCGAGGACGCGTGGAAATACTCCCCTTCCGCGTCGCGCAGTCGTACGTAGTCCGAGCCGTTCGGGGGCGCACCGGCGCTCGCGTACGCGTCGAGCGAGTCCCAGTTGACCGACCCGGCAAGCCTCTCCGACGAATAATCGAGGGGGCTACCTCCAGTGAGGAGCGCGCCGTCGTCGAGGACCTCGTCGAGGGCGACCATCGCGGCCCAGTCGTGGAGCACCTCGCTGACGTCGACACCGGGCGCGACACCGTCGAGCACCGCGCGAACCCCGGACAGACCGCGGCTGGGCTCCCGATGCAGCGCTGTGAGGAAGGCGTCGCCGTATCGATCGGCGAGGTACACCATGAAGGAGTACGCGGCGCCGTAGTCGGCGAGGATCTCGCCGCCTCCCTGGTCGCTCCACGCGGTCAACGAGTTCTCGGGCCCGCCGTCGGTCGGATTCGGATTCGCCGAGGTCTGCACGTTGATCCACCCGTAGAACGCCTGCAAGTGGGCATCGAAGTCGATCGCCGTCACGGGAAGGCGCGCGTCGACGTATCCGGTCACCGTCTGCGCCCAGTCGGAGAGCCCCTCGTTCACCCATTCGGTCTCCGACGAGTCCCGGTAGTGCTGCAGCAGATGCTGGTACTCGTGAGCGAGGACGCCCTCGTATAGATACGGACGCGCGGGCTTGCTGTTGCAGACGTCGCCGGGAACGGGCTCGTGCGGGGGGGCCGCGCGCAGTCGGTGGCGCCAGTCGAAGCCGTCGAGCGTCAGCACGTTGCGATCGAACAACCCCATCATCTGCGACGAGAAGAACCCTGCGATGTAGCTCGAGTTCGCGGAGTTGTCGGCGTCGTAGAAGTGCTCGTCCCGCACGTTGTCGACGAGGATCACGAGACGGCGGGCGGGACCGGCGTAATACCGCTTCGTCAGGCCAAGCAGAGAGGGCAGGACGGCGTCCGTCCCGTCGCGCCCTGGGGGCCGGCTGAACGCCGCCGACTCCTTCGGGTAGATGTTGTCGCGGTACTCCCGGATCAGATACCGGACCTGCCGGTCGGTGACGTCGGTACGCTCGTCGTTGCGGCAGTCGCCGGACGGGAACGCGAGTCCCTTCGAGACGGCGTCTCGGTCCTTGGCCACCCAGACCTCGACTCGCTTGCTCCTCCCTCTCAACTCGAACCGCTTCAGGTAGAGCTGCCGCGCGACGTTGTCGAGCGCAAGCCACTCTTTGGTGTCGCCGAGATCAACCCGCGCCCGAGCGGCGCGGCGGGCGTCGCGCGAGCCGAGCTGCAACGGGAGCGGCCGGCCCCCGTTGAGATCCGCCCCGACCTCGCGGACCGACGGCGAGGATTCTCGTGCGTGGGGCTCGGAGCGGGCGGGCGCGGCCAGGCCCGCCCCCACAAGGAGCGCGACGGACATCACGACGACTCGGCCGGACAAGGGCGACGCGCCTCCTCGATCACGACACCGGTGCAGACCCGCCAGATGGTACGGCCCGCCGGCCGAAAACCGGTGATTCGGCGGCTAGAGCTCGGGCATGTCCTCGAACGTCGTCGACGGCTCCGCGTGGAGTCGGCGGGGGATGCGACCGGCCTTGTAGGCGAGACGCCCGGCCTCGACCGCCTTTCTCATCGACTCCGCCATCACCGCCGGCTCACGCGCGCGCGTCACCGCGCTGGCCAGCAGGACGGCGTCGCAGCCGAGCTCCATCGCGATCGCGGCGTCCGAGGCAGTCCCGACGCCCGCATCGAGGACCACCGGGACGCCGCCGCGCTCGGCGATGATCGCGAGGTTGTAGGGGTTCCGGATGCCCATGCCGCTGCCGATCGGAGACCCCAGCGGCATCACGGCCGCGCAGCCCGTCTCCTCCAGCCGGCGGGCGAGGATGGGGTCGTCGTTCGTGTACGCGAGGACGACGAAGCCGTCGTCGACCAGCGTCTCCGCCGCATCCAGCAGCTCGACCGCGTCGGGCAACAGCGTCCGCGCGTCGCCGATGACCTCGAGCTTGATCCAGTTCGTCTCGAACGCGTCGCGCGCAAGCCGCGCCGTCTTCACCGCGTCGCGCGCTGTGTAGCAGCCCGCCGTGTTGGGGAGCAAACGACAGCCCACGCGTGCGAGCACGTCGATGATCGACCCGGTCGCCTTCGGGTCGATGCGGCGCAGGGCAACCGTCGCGAGCTCCGCCTCGGAGACGATTAGCGCGCGCTCCAGCGCCTCCAGGCTGGACGCGCCGCCGGTGCCCATGATGAGCCGGGACGAGAAGCTCTCCCCCGCTATGACGAGTGGGTCGTCCATCACCCACCCCCGATCGCGCTCAGGACCTCGAGCCGGTCGCCGTCCTCGATCGTTACCTCGCTCCATTCGCTCCGCGGGACGATCTCCCCGTTGAGGGCGACCGCGATCCCGCTCCGGCGCCGGCCGGCGAAGTCGGACACGACGTCGGCCACGCGCGCGGCAGGCGCGAGCTCCCGCTCGTCTCCGTTGACCGTGACCTTCATCGCGACATCACCGGCGCGGCCGCGAACCGCCGCGGCGAGAACGCCCCGACGTCGACCGAGCTGCGTCCGTTCAACAGGTCGACGATCGCCGTCGCGGTGACCGGGGCCAGCAGGACGCCGTTGCGGAAGTGGCCGGTGGCCGCCAGAACGCCCCCCACCGAGGTCTCGCCCAGCAGCGGCGCGTTGTCGGGACTGCCGGGGCGCAGTCCGGCGATCGCCTCGACGAAGTCGAGCTCGCCGACGTCCGGCACGAGACGGCGCGCCTCGTCGAGCAGGTAGTGGGCCCCCGCGGCCGTCACGCTCACGTCGCCTCCTTTCTCCTCGACGGTCGCGCCCACCACGACGCGGCCGTCGGGGCGCGACACGACGTACACGTCGAGCCCCCTGACGTTGTGTGCGGTCCACGGAGAACCATCGCGTGCACGCAGATGAAGCAGCTGGCCCTTCACCGGACGCACGACCGCAAGCTCCGCCGGGGCACCCGGGATCGCTCCGCTTCGCCATC
>DATBND010000347.1:0-4941 GCA_036554505.1 Actinomycetota bacterium
TAGCGCTCGGGGGTGCGCAGGTTCCACCAGCGACGGCCCGCGCGGTGCGAGTGCGCTGCACAGCCGAACCCGAGGTAGTCGTGCTGACCCCAGTACAGCTGGTTGTGACGGCACTCGTGACCGGGCCGCGCCCAGTTCGACACCTCGTAGCGCTCGTACCCCGCGGTGTCCAACAGATCGACCGCGGTCTCGTAGCGCTCGGCCTGCACGTCGGGGTCGACGTCGCGGACGCGCCCGGTTCGTATGAGGGTGGACAGCGGCGTCCCCTCCTCGATCGTGAGCGCGTACGCCGAGACGTGATCCGGGCTCTGGTCGATCACGCCACGGAGCGACGCGACCCACTCCTCCGGCCGTTCCCAGGGGGAGCCGTAGATGAGATCGGCGTTGACGTCGTCGAAGCCCGCCGCGCGCGCGGCGGCGATCGCATCCACCGCGGCCTCGGGCGAGTGCGTCCGGCCCAGCCCGAGCAGCACGCGCGGCACGAGCGACTGCACGCCGATCGAGACGCGGTTGAGCCCGGCCCCCAGCAGTCGTTCGAAGTACGGCGCGTCGACGGTCTCGGGATTCGCCTCGGCAGTGATCTCGGCGTCATGGGCGAGCCCGAAGCGGTCGCCGATCGCATCCAGGACCCGGCCCAGCGCGTCGGAAGGGAGCAAGGTGGGCGTGCCCCCGCCGAAGAACACCGAGGTCACCGGGCGTGCCGGCCCACGCCACGTCTCGATCTCCGCAACCAGCGCGTCGACGTAGACCTCGTGCAGATCGTCGCGCCCCTCGTAGGTGTTGAAGTCGCAGTAATGGCAGCGGTGCTGGCAGAACGGTATGTGCACGTAGATCCCGAATCCGGGCTCCTCGAGCCACTCCCCCGCGCGCTCCGTCTCGACGGGAGCTCTGAGGGCGCTCACGACGACTTCCCGTCCGCGTCGACGCGCAACGCTTCGATGAACGCCGACTGAGGCACCTCGACCGCGCCGATCTGCTTCATGCGGCGCTTCCCCTCCTTCTGCTTCTCGAGGAGCTTGCGCTTGCGCGTGATGTCTCCGCCGTAGCACTTCGCGAGGACGTCCTTGCGCTTGGCTTTGACCGTCTCGCGCGCGATTACGCGCGAGCCGATGGCGGCCTGGATCGGCACGTCGAACATCTGGCGAGGGATCAGCTTGCGGAGTCGTTCGGTCATCGTGCGCCCGTAGTCGTACGCCTTGTCGCGGTGGACGATGGTCGAGAACGCGTCGACAGGTTGCTGGTTCAGCATGACGTCGACCTTCACGAGCTTCGACGCGTTCAAGCCGACCGGCTCGTAGTCGAGCGACGCATAGCCCTTGGTCTTGCTCTTCAACTGGTCGAAGAAGTCGAAGATGATCTCGGCGAGCGGCATGTGGTACCGGATCTCGACCCGTTCCGGCGAGAGGTAGTGCATCTCCTTGAGCTCGCCGCGGCGCTCCTGACAGAGCTGCATGACCGTGCCCGTGAAGTCCGACGGCGTGACGACCATGACCGAGACGTACGGCTCGAAGACCTCGTTTATGTGGCCCGGGTCCGGCATGTCGGTCGGGTTGCGCACGATCTTTCGGTCGCCGTCGTTCAGCTCGATCTCGTAGCCGACCGACGGGGCCGTCGCGATGAGAGAGAGGTCGAACTCACGCTCGAGCCGCTCGCGCACGATCTCCATGTGCAAAAGGCCGAGGAAGCCGCAACGGAAGCCAAACCCGAGGGCCGTCGACGACTCGGGCTCGTAGACGAGCGCGGCGTCATTCAGCTTGAGCTTCTCGAGCGCGTCGCGGAGCAACGGGAAGTCGTCCCCCTCGACCGGGTAGATGCCGGCGAACACCATCGGCTTCGGCTCGCGATAGCCGGGCAACGGCTCCTCGGCTCCCCGCTCGCGCGACGTGATCGTGTCGCCCACCTTCGCGAGCGACACCTCTTTTATCCCGGCGATCAGATAACCGACCTCGCCGGTCTCGAGGCTCTTCACCGGTGTCGCGTCGGGGGCCATGACGCCGATCTCGTCGGCCTCGGCCTCGACGCCGGCGATCATGAACCGGATCGGCTCGCGCGCCTTTATCGATCCGTCGACGACGCGCATGTACGCGATCACGCCGCGGTACGAGTCGTAGATCGAGTCGAAGACCAGCGCACGCAGTGGCGCGCCCGGCGATCCCGTCGGGGCCGGGATCTGCGCGACGATCCGCTCGAGGAGCTCCGGCACGCCCTCCCCCGTCTTCGCCGAGATGCGCATCACCTCGGACGCGTCGAATCCGATGAGCGCGGCGATCTCCTCCGCGTACTTGTCGGGCTGGGCCGCGGGGAGATCGATCTTGTTGAGAATCGGGATGATCTCGAGGCCGGCGTCGACCGCGAGATACAGGTTGGTCAGCGTCTGGGCCTCGATCCCCTGGGCCGCGTCGACGAGCAGGAGGACCCCGTCGCACGCGGCAAGCGAGCGCGAGACCTCGTAGCCGAAGTCGACGTGGCCCGGCGTGTCGATGAGGTTGAGCTCGTAGGTCTCGCCGTCCTTCGCCGCGTATTCCATGCGCACGGCCGCGGCCTTGATCGTTATCCCGCGCTCTCGCTCGAGATCCATGCGGTCGAGGAACTGGGCCCGCATGTCGCGGTCCGAGACGGTTCCGGTCAGCTGCAGGATTCGATCGGAGAGCGTGCTCTTGCCGTGGTCGACGTGGCTGATGACCGCGAACGCGCGCTGATGAGCTTGATCCACTGGGAGCGAGAGCCTAGCAACCCCCTCTGGTATCCTGCGCCACTGCAAAATCCCACTACCGGCAGGTCACTCAGATGGCGAACATCAAGAGTCAGATAAAGAGGAACCGGCAGAACGAGCTCCGGCGCGAGCGGAACAAGAGCACGCGCTCTGCCCTCAAGACGCAGATCAAGAAGTTCACGCAGTCGGTCGACTCCGGCGACCAGGCCGCCGTCCAGGAGGCCTATCGCGAGGCTGCCCGGGCCCTCGACAAAGCCGCTTCCAAGGGCGTCATCCACAAGAACAAGGCCGCGAACAAGAAGTCGCGCCTCGCGAAGCGCCTCCAGTCGCCTAGCTCGTAGGCACCTTCTCGCCGCTGACTATCTGAAGCACCGCCTTCTCCAGCGCGACCTCCGGCGGGAGATCGCCACCTTTGATCTCGACGTCGGCCGCGGCGAGGATGCCGAGCGCTGCGACGAGCTCCTCCTCGCGATAGCCGCGGGCTTGCTTCTGGAGTCGCTCCGCGCGCCAGCCCGGAAGGCCCAACGCGTCGGCCACCGCGGCGGTGCCCTCGTCTGCATACCGGCGCGCACGCAACATGCGGCGCACGTGTGCCACGAGGGAGCCGAACAACACGAGCGGCTCGTCGCCTTGCTCGAGCAACCTGCGGAGACTTCCCATCGCCGGCGCGAGGCGACGATCGCCGACGGCGTCGGTGAACGCGAACACACGTTGATCGGCCAAGCGCGGGAACATCCGCCGTACCTCCGCGGGGCCCACGCGCGCGCCCGACCCCGATCCCGTCGCGAGCTGCGAGATCGCGCCGTCGAGGTCGCGCAGCTCGGTGCCGCACGCGTCGATGAGGGCCCATCCCCCGCGGTCGTCCATGCGCAAGCCGTACGCACGCGCGCGCTGGACCACCCATCCGGCGAGACGGCGGCCGCGCGGCGCCTCGAGCGGGACGACCGCGCCGTGCTTCTTTATCGCTGCGTCGAGCTTCGTCCGGCCCGACGCCACGAGGACGAGGACGGTTTCGGGCGACGGCGACTCGAGGTATTCCGCGAGCGCCTCCGCGTGCTCCTTCTTCAGGTCCTGTGCGCCGCGGACGACCACGAGCCGGCGCCCGCCCAGGAGCGAGGGGGTCGACAACGCCTCGAGGAGCTCGGTCGCGCTCGCATCGGCCTCGAACGCGACCTCGGAGAGAGGGTCGGTCGCGACCTCGGCCCTCACCTTGTCGAGCGCCTCGGCCGCGAGGAACTCCTCGCCGGACAGGAGATAGGCGGGGGCCGTCATTCGGAGCGCAGGCTCATCTGATAGACGACCTCGCCGTTCTCGATCAGGGTGACCGAGTCGCCCGACTCGTCGGCAAGGCCGGACCATTCGCGCCCCAGCCACTCCTCGGCCGCCTCCCTCGTGGAGAAGAGCTCGGACGTGCGGAGGTCGCGCCCGTGCGCGTCGTGGACGATCCATGCATAGGTGCTCACCGGCCCGACCTTAACGTCGAGCCGCGACCATGAGCCGCGGTCCTCGCCCCGATGGCAACGACGACCAGCCCGAGCGGCACCCCGGTCCAGCTCGGCACGTCGACGGCCGACCACTCCGCCTCGCCGAGGACGTGCGCCACCATGAGGATCCACGCGACGAACGGCTCGGCGAGACGGGCGAGGGCCGCGCCCAGATCCGGCGAGACCGCTCCCGCGAGGGCCGCGCACAGCCCGAGCACGGTGGCCGGAGGCACCGCGGGCAACGCGAGGACGTTCGCGACCGGCGCCACGAGCGAGACGTTTCCGAACAGACCGGCGACCAAGGGAGTCACGGCGAGTTGAGCCGAGATCGTCGCGGCGAGAGCCAGCGCGATCCACGACGGAAGCCGCGCCAGACGGCGCCATAGCGGCCTCGCCCACAAGAGGAGCCCGGCGGTCGCCGCGACCGACAGATGGAGGCCAGCCGAATGGAGAACCGCCGGACGAAGCGCTATGACGGCTCCGACGGCGAGCCCCAGTGCATGCCACGGCTCCACGCGCGCTCCACCTCCGACGGCCGCGACGACGATCACCGCCATGGCCCCGGCGCGCAAGACCGACGGCTGCGGGCCCACGACGAGCACGAACAACCCGATCGTCGTGACCGCGAGGATCGCCCTGACGGGCGCGCCGAGACGACGCGTCGCCAGCGCGAGGGCGCCGAGCACCATGGCCACGTTCTGCCCGGACACGGCCACCAGGTGAGACAGCCCGGCGGCGCGGAAC
>DATBND010000402.1:0-1972 GCA_036554505.1 Actinomycetota bacterium
GCCGGTAAGCAGAGAGTCGAAGCAGACGACCTCCCAGCCCTCGCCCACGAGGCGCTCGCACATGTACGAGCCGAGGAAGCCGGCGCCACCGGTTACGACCGCGCGCATCGTCAGACCAGCGGAGGCCGGCCGGTGGGGTAGTAGGAGAACCCCGCCTCACGCACCTGGTCGTAGTCGAAGATGTTGCGCCCGTCGACGATGATCGGGTACTCGACGACCTCCTTGAGCTTGGCGAGATCGAGCGTCTTGAACTCGTCCCATTCGGTGCACACGACCACGCAGTGCGCGCCCCGCGCGGCCTCGTACGGCGTCGATGCCAGAGCCAGCGCGGGGACCTCGGCCACCGCCGCCTCTCCGGCCTGGGGGTCGTAGCCCACGCACGTCGCGCCTCGTTCGATCAGGCGGTTCGCGAGCACGAGAGCCGGAGCCAACCGGACGTCGTCTGTCCCCGGCTTGAACGCGAGACCCAGCAACGTGATGCGCTTGTCCTCGAGATTCCAGAGAGCGTCGGTGATCTTCTCGACGACCGCATCGACGGCACCGTTGTTGATCGCCACGACCTCGTTGAGCAAGGGGAAGTCATAGCCGAGGCTGACTGCGAGACGTTCGAAGGCTTGGATGTCCTTGGGGAAGCAGTAACCGCCGTATCCCAGGCCCGCATTGAGGAATGCGCGGCCGATCCGGTGGTCGGACCCGAGCACGTCCGCGACCGCGAGCACGTCGGCCCCGGACTTCTCGCACAGGCGGGCCAGTGCGTTGGCATACGAGATCTTGAGCGCGAGGAAGGCGTTGCTGGCGTGTTTCGACAGCTCGGCCGTCGCGATGTCGGTTTCGATGAGCAGCGCACCTTTGGAGGTGAGCGGCTCGTACAGCGCACGCAGCATCTCGAACGCCCACTCGTCGTCGGCTCCGACGAGGATCCGGTCGGGCTCGAGCGAGTCCTCGATGGCCTTGCCCTCGCGCAAGAACTCCGGGTTGGACGCGACCGCGAGCTCGGCCTGGAGGTCGGGTCGCTCTCTGACGAGAGTCGTCTTGAGCCGCCGGGCGGTCCCCGCGGGCACGGTCGATTTCTCGACGAGCAACGTCCTGCCGGTCACGTTGGCCGCTATCTGACGGCCGGCGGTCTCGACCGCTACGAGGTTGGCCTCGCCCGACGCGCGCGGCGGCGTCCCCACGCACAGGAACACGACCTCCCGCCCCGGGATCGCCTCTTCGACGGTGTCGGCGAACGTGAGCCGCCCTGCCGCGACCATCTCGTTGACCAGCTCCTCGAGGCCGGGCTCGAAGAACGGAGCCGTCCCCGCCTTGAGGAGGCGGATCTTGTCGGGGTCGTTGTCGAGGCCGACGACGTCGTGTCCCAGGTAGGCAAGCGTCGAGGCGGTCACGAGGCCGACGTGACCGGTCCCGACGACGGCGACCCTCATCGGTCGTGCCTCATGCAGAGCCCAGTCATGAAAAACGCTCCTTTGCCCGCCTCTTCGTCGAGAGCTGCCATTCTCCCCCATCACCGGTCCGGCCCGCCCCGCCCCGCCCCGCTCGGCTCCGGCCCGCGGGAGAATGCACGCCGTGATCACCTCGCTGCGGCCGATGCTCGTGAGCTCGGGCCCGCTTCGGCCCGACAGCGACAAGTACGCGTTCGAGGTCAAGTGGGACGGCTTCCGCGCGCTGGTCGCGGCGTCGCCGGGGGCGGTCGTCATAACGAGCCGCAACGGCAACGACATGACCCATCGGTACCCGGAGCTGCGGGCAATGGGGGACGCCGTGTCCGTGCCGGCGCTGCTGGACGGCGAGATCGTGGCCCTCGGCGACGACGGCAACCCCGATTTCGCTGCGCTCTGGTTCCGCGACCGGTCGCGCGGGACCTACCGGCCCGGCCGCCTGTGCTTCATGGCCTTCGACGTCCTCCGCGTCGGAGACGACGACGTGCTCGACCGGCCCTACCGTGAGCGCCGGGCCGTGCTCGAGGGCCTCG
>DATBND010000408.1:0-7691 GCA_036554505.1 Actinomycetota bacterium
CCATGGGGGTGGAACGAGCTTACTCGTGCGACGCGGCGCCGGCCCCACCGGTCTGCGAGTGCACGAGCTCGGCGTAGAGGCCCTCGAGCCTCATGAGCTCCTCGTGGGTGCCGGTTTCCTCGAACACACCGCCGTCCATGACGAGGATCTGATCCGCTCGCGAGATCGTCGAGAGCCGGTGGGCAATGACGATGATCGTGCAGTCCAGCGTGGACAGGTTGTCGTAGATCTCTCTCTCGGTCGCGGCATCGAGCGAGCTCGTTGCCTCGTCCAACACGAGTATCACCGGGTCGTGCACGAGCGCGCGCGCCAGCGCGATGCGCTGTCTCTGGCCGCCCGACAGCGACGCCCCTCCGTCGGCGAGAACGGTCTCGTAGCCCAACGCCATGGTTTCGATGTCGTCGTGGATACGCGCCTGCCGTGCCGCCCTCTCGATGGCGTCGAGATCGAGCGAAGGGTCCGCGAGGGCGATGTTCTCGCGGATCGAGGTCCCGAACAGGTACGCCTGCTGCGGCACAATGCCGAGCTGCCGGCGGACCGAGGACGTCTCTAGAGTCGCCAGGTCGATCCCGTCGTAGAGGACGGACCCACTCGTAGGGCGGAAGAGCCCGAGCAGCAAGTTCGCCAGCGTCGACTTCCCGGAGCCGGAACGGCCGACGACCGCGATCTTCTGTCCCGGCTCGATCTCGAGGGAGACGCCGCGCGCGACGTCGGGCCCTTGCCGGCTGTAGCGGAACCACACGTCGTCGACCGTGATGCGGCCGCGTAGCCTGCCGGCGGGGCGCACCGCGCTCTTGTCTTGCTCCCTCGGGGTGTCGAGCACGTCGTTGATCCGTTCCATGTAGCTGCCGAGCAGCTGGAGCTGCAGGAACGTCGTGATCAGTGCGCCGACCGGTGTGAGAAAGCCCGTCGACAGAGCGCTCAACGCAAACATCGTTCCGAGCGTGAGGCTCCCGTCGAGCACCTGGAACGTGCCGAAGGCGAGGATGGCGATCGGAGAGCCGATCCTGAGCGCATTCATCAAAGACTCGACGAACGCATTCAACCTGCCGCGGGCGAGGCTGACGTTCACCTCGTTCACGAAGAGGTTGGACCAATGCTCTACGCCGCGGGACTCGGCTCCCACCGCCTTCAACGTCTCGATGCCCGCAAACAGCTGGACGAGGTAGCTCTGCGACTTTGCCTGAGCTTGAAGACCCTCGGTCATCAACCGTTGGTTCCTGCGCCGCGACACTAGCAAGACCACGATCTGAAGGAGCGCCAGCGCCAGCACCACGGTGGCGAAAGACCAGCTCGCCGCAAACAACAGGATCAGGTACAGAGTGACGAGGATCCCGTCCAGCAAGCTCGAGGCCGCGGTGGTCGTCAGGAGCTCCCGAACGGTGGTGTTGCTATTGAGCCGCATCATCAAGTCGCCTGCCGACCGCTGGAGGAAGAACTGATACGGGAGCTCCACGATGTGCCCGATGAAGCCGAGGCTGATGCGCAGATCCAGATGCGTGCGCAGGTGCAAAAGGAGATGCGCTCTCACGAACGACGCCGCGAAATGGAAGAGCACCATCGCGACAAGCCCAACCGTGATGACGGTCAGGAAGTGGCGACTGTCCCTCGGAACGATTCGATCGATCACGAGGCCCGTAAACAGCGGCAGCGCGAGCGCGAACAGTTGGATCAGTACAGAGGTGGTGAGTATGCGGGCCAGGAGCCCGGGGTGCGAGAGGATCGGCCCGAGGTAGCGCCACACTCCCTTCGACCTTCCTCCCGCGCGCTCGAATTCGTCACCGGGCTGGAGGGTGATAGCAACCCCGGTGAAGGACTTCCCGAACTCATCGACGGGCACGAAACGCCGCCCGAGCGCGGGGTCGACGACCTCGACGCCGCGTTTGGTGATCCGGTCGAAGACGACGAAGTGATTGAACTCCCAATGCAGGATCGAGCCGCGGTCGAGATAGCGAATCGCGTCGAGCTCCACCTTGACCCCGCGAGCGTGCATTCCATACGCGCGCGCTGCCTGCATGATCGAGAGCGCGTCGACGCCCTCCCGCCCGGTGCTCGTCGTCTCTCGCAGCTCGTCCATGTCCACCCTGCGCCCGTGGTACGCGAGCGCCATCCCGAGGCATGCCGCGCCGCAGTCGGTCAACTCGAGCTGCTGGACGAACGGGATCCTCCTACCCATCGGAGGCAAAGAGGTCCTTGACGGCCGGGACGACCTCGAAGAGGAGACGATCCTCGACGCGCACGACAGCGGTTCCGGTCAACCCCGCGTCGAGCCCGGCGACGCCATCGGAAGGCAGGTCGCCGTATACGGGGATCGAGGGTTGGGTCTGGACGGCTACGACAGACGCGACGTGCGGCGGAAGCCCGGTACGTGAGCCGGGCTCGACGACGGCTCCGATCGATTCGATGGGAACGCGCATCGGGGAGGCTGCTCCGGGGAGCCTGATCGTCATCTCGTCCCCGACCTCGAAGTCGCCGGAATCGGTGGTCGGGAAGAACGCGACCACGGACCGGCCGTCCTCCAACACGACGGTCACCCCCTCGAAGTCCTCGCCGAGCGTCACGAGCAGCGACGCCGCGACCACGATCGCGAGCGATGCCAGCAGCGACCAGAAGGCCCATGTCGTCCACAGAGGCGAGAGCCGAACAGGATCGCCGGGGCCCCGCCCCCGTCGATGATGCTCGAGAGCCTGACGCCTGAAGATCGACTCGCGGTCGCTCGTCATCGTCGCGCCCGCGCGCGCTCGATCCGGGCGCGATAGAGGCGATCGAGCAACTCGTAGATCACGAGCTCCTGAGCCCGCGCCGCCGATCGGAGAACGCGATTCGCGTGCATGTGGATCATGCTCCTCACGATCTCCGGAACGCCGCGCGTGAGCTCGCCTTCCGTCTCGAGCCTTCTGATCTCCTCGGCGATCGGTATGACGACCGCCGAGCGCGTCCCGAGGATTCGGAGACCTGGGTGCAGCGGATGATCGTCCTCCCCGGTTGCATCGAGAAGGGCCTGCAAGCTCTTTTGCTCGTCCCGGTACTTCTGGCCCAGTCGCCGTCTCATGTCCCCGGTCACGCCGAACTCGCGCGCGAGAGCGTCGCGAAGCTGCACGACGACGGCCTGCCTTTCCGAATGGTCCAAGCCGAAATCGTCCATCAGAAGATCGACGCCTTTCAGCGTGAGACGCCAGCGAGCGTCCATCCCTTCGTCCCCAGAGAGCACGGAGACGAGGCTTGCTGCGGCGTTGCTGTCGGCGCAGAAGATCCTCTCGGCGAGCTCTATCGAGGCCGGGCCCCCGTAACGATCGGCCTCGCGCTCATAGGTGTCGAGTTGCACCCTCCAGACGAGGCCGTCTTCGATGAGGGGGGCGACGCGCGCGTGGAGGTCCGGGAGAACGCGTCCTACGAGGGAGCCCGGCGGTCCATGCAGGCGCAATCGCAGATGCCAGTCGGGGTCGCCGAATCGAACAAAGAACCAGGAGTCGGCGTCGCCGGACGACGTCGCGCGTTCGACGAACGGGAGCACGAGCTCTCGCACCAGCCGGTCTGCCGTCGCGGTTCCGGAGTAGAGCTTGGCGTAGAGCCATTCGGAGCCCGGCGCGAAGCTACGGCGACCCCCCTCGGCGCTCGCGCGGCCCGCCCGCTTCGGGACCTGGACGGGGGCATCCACCACGAAGGGAACGACGACCTCGCTGGTGAAGCGTCCCTCCGGGCCGGCCGCGCAGAGATCGTCGGGCGTCGGCCACATCTCGGCGAACACCATCCTCGGCCGCTTCTCGACGAGCACCAGAAGGCTTTCAACGAGCAACGCGTTGTCCCAGTCGACGAGAAGCTCGTTGTCACCGTCGACGAGCATCACGAAACGAGGGATGCCGCGGCGTTCCCGCCACTCGTGCACGGCGCGCCGGCCCGCCGCGTCGAACGCGCTGGTGATGCGCGGCAGCTCGTCTCCCTCGACGAGCCAGCGCGCCCGCGCCCGCACGACTCGGCCATGGCGCACGCGCGGCAAGAACGGAGCCCCGTCCAGCGGGCCCCAGCTCCACGTCAGACCGCCCGAGACGCCCTGCAGGGCACACAGGAACCGGTACACGCCGAGACTCCGGTACGTGTAGTTGTGCGCGCTCGTAAGGCGCGGAACCACCTCTCGGTCGAGCCTTCTCGACCGGAGAACGACGCGTTCACCCACGACGGTCACGACGAGATCGGTGACCGCGAGCAGATCGTCCTCGCTCGCGCCCGAGCGACCCAGGTAGGGGATCTCGTAGTCACGTAGCAGCGGCCGCAGCAGGATGTTCCCCATTCGGCCCTCCGGCAGGTGCACGATCTCGGCGAACACCGCGTCCGGCCGGCGCGCCTCTTCCGCGCGCAGATGGGCCTTGACGTGCCCGGCCAGCGCGTCGTCGGCATGGCAGAAGCGACCGAGGAGGCGCGCGCCGGAAGGGCCGTACACGCCCTGGACGAAGACGCTGAAGTGGCCGCGCTCGACGTCTTCGTGCGACCGAGCACCCACGACGGCCGACCCGGAGAAGGCCCCCGGCAGCGGTGACGCCTCGACCGCCATGTCGTCGATCTCCCAGGCCGTTAGCTCGATCTCCTGCAGCCCGCGTGCGTTCGCGTCCATCACCTTCGCGAGGAGCACGTCGTTGCGACGCCCCCAGACCACCCTCTCGTCGGGAGGGCTCGGGAATGCGAGCCCGGCAAGCAGCGGCGTCGCCTCGGCCGTAGGAGCCCGCGATGCCTCGAAGCCCACGCCGACCTCTTCGTCGAGTGCCTCGGCGAGGCCCACCTCGCGATCGCCGTACCGCTCCGTGAACGCGACCCGAAAGCGCGCCAGCGCGTCGTCGCCGGGCCTTCTTCCGCATATCCGATGTAGAAGGCGAACCGCGTCCGCCACTTGGTCGACCACGGCTTCGCCCAGCGTGAGTCGCGGGGCCGGCTTGACCATGTCGACCTGGAACAGACGATGGAGCTCGACCCGCGCGGGCAGCCTCTCGAGCCCGCCGGCGACCTCGTAGTACCGCTCCGGGCGCGTGCCGAGGCCTGCGGCGTCGATCTCGTCCAGTGCGACCCGTGCCTCCTCCAGCAACTCCCCCGCCTTGCTCGTAGCGCCGTGCTGCTCGAGCCGTGCAACGAGCGAGTGGATCGGCTCCGGTCCCGTCACCGGCGGAGCGAGGTCGGACACGAGGAGCTGGCTGTCGATGAGCTCGTGGATGAAGTCCTCGGCCTCGACCTCCGTGATCTCCTCGTCGACGAGAGGAGCCGCGAGCTCGACGATGCGGGCGCCGTCCGCGGCTCGCTCGAGCGTGTCGCGTAGATAAGACGTCTCGTCGACGGCGACGAGGTGATGCGATCGGACCCCTCCGGACATTCGCGCCTCGGGGTAGCGAAGGCGACGGGCCGACGTATGGATGCCCGAGTTCGGCCGATAGACGAGGGCCCGACGCACATCTCGATCGCGCTCCAACTCCTCGACGAGCGAGGACAGGTATTCCATGTCGAGTCGTGTGTGTCTGCGATAGCCCGCGCGCGGCCCGAGCTCGAGCGTGGTCGTCCGGGCGACCGTCCCCGTGGACCAACCGGCGAACAATCCGAAGGGCGTCGGTCGAGCCGACATCCGCGACACATACCGAACGAGTGCGCGCTCGACCTTGACGCTCTTCGGACTGTCGGGATCGTCCCGCCATCCTCGGAGACTCGCGTGGAGGCGCGGGGAGGCGACGAACAAAGCTTCCTCGACGTCGGGGCGCGCGACGAGAGCGCGCAGCCTGTCGCGGAGCACGGCTCGATCCGAGTCGAGCGACGCGGCGCCCGACACGCCGTCGCTCCATGCAAGCAATTCGTCGAACGGCAGGAGCGGCGTGCGCAGGACGACGAAGCCCGATGCGTGAAGATCGGGCCCGAAACGCGCCGTCATTGCGCGGAAGCACCGCTCGGGGAGATCGACACCAGCAGACATCGATCCCAGCTCGGCTCTACGGACGTCGTTGCCGCCAGCAACGCCAGGCCGATGCCCGCCGCGCCCGTGAGGAAACCCGGGTGGTCGATCCATCCCGTCGTGCCTCCCCGTCCGGACCGCCACGTCCGGTAACCGCCGATGCCCGTGCCGGGAAGCCTCATCTCGAGGGCGCGCTCGAACCATGCTCGGGCACCGTCTTCGAGCTCCTTCTCGCCGGTCGCGACCGACAGCCGGTTGAGGATGTGCGCGATACCGACCGCGCCGTGACACAGGCCCGCGTCGTCGACGCCGCACAGCTCGACGGGACGCCGCGCCACCTCCGTTGCCAGCCGCACCGCCTCCTCACGCCACTCGCGCCGGCGTGCGGCTTGTGCGGCGACCACGAGCGCCGCCGCGATGCCCGGGTCTCCGTAACACCACGCCGTTCGGCTCGGCTCGGTCCTTCGAGGAGAGACCACCGAGGGGAACGCCGAACGCTCGTCCTCGATCCTGTGAGCGAGCACCCAGTCGATGGCCGCGACGAGCAAGGGCTGCACGGTCTCGCGCGCGATGCCGCGTGCATAGACCCCCGCTAGGAACGCGACGATCCCAGGGATCCCATGAGCCATCCCGAAGTTGTAGAAGCCCTCGACGAACTCCGCGCGCGTCGGAGGCGGCAACATCTCCGGTGGGGTGAACCACGCGGCTCCGTCGTCCGTCATGGTCGCCGACTCGGCCAGTCGATCGACGACGATCTCGAGACACTTGATCGCAGCGGGCGTGTCGCGTCGCTCGAGGCAATAGACGCCCACCCCCACCAATCCGGTGATCAAGTCGTAGTCGTTTGGGGGCCGCGACGAGTCGACGAACCGCAAGAGGGCCTCGTCGACGTCCTCGTTCGGATCACTCCCGGTGAGGAACACCTCGCGCTCCAACAGCTCCGCCGACCATGCCACGCCCGTGAAGCCGAGAAACAGCGAGGTGCTCATGTGAAGGCGAGCGACGCCGTCGAACGCCTCGTCCAGTTGCCTCCGGGCATCGCGTCGCGCGGTCTCGTCCTCGTGAGCAAGAGCCTTGTAGGCGGAGAACAAGGCCAGCCCGGCCCGCCCTCGGCCGAGGCAGATCTCGTCGACGGCGCGCTGAAGCTCGGGCGCGTCGGGCCGATCGCTGGCCGGCGGGGGATCCCGGAGGTCCCGAGCGATCGCATCGATCGCGTCCACAGCGCGCTGCCTCAGGTCGCCGCCGAGGAGGGGGCGCCACGTGGGGGCCGGTCGATCTTCTCTCATGGGAAAAGGGTGTCACAGACGCCAACGAGCGGCCCGAGAGCCGCTCGTTGGTCCGCGATCAAAGATCACGGTTGGTCTAGTCGCACTTCGGATCGCTGCCGCTCGTCATGTGGAAGCACTCGTTGATCGGCCACGTCGGACACGTCGTCGTTACGACACCGGCCCCACCTGCCGCCGACCTCATGTCGTCGTCGGTAAGCGTCCTGAGCGTCTCCTTGCTCAACCCGAGCTTCTTGGTGCCTTCCTTCATCTCCCCCCCTCTCCTAGTCGTCCTTTAGGTCATTGCCAGTCACGGTCACGGCGCATGAACCGGAGGGATTGGACGCGGTGGTAGCAGATGCGTCACTTCGGATGCCGCTGCCGTCCGCATAGCCTCCCCCGAGTGGGCCCACCCCCCATGCCTTCTCCGCGCCACCGGCCAAGTCCTTCCCGATTCCCGTAAACCGGAAAAGTCGTCACCCTGCTGGCAGTGCTTCGGGGAG
>DATBND010000418.1:0-5758 GCA_036554505.1 Actinomycetota bacterium
GTCGTCGCATGTCCACGCGTCGCGCATCACGAAGATCGCCGGCCACTCGACTATCAGAAAAGCCACCGTGATGCCCGCCGCCCAGCGACTCATCCTCTCGCGGAGCTCATCCCGTCGATCGCTCAAGCGCCCGCTTCTACCTCCCGGACCATGATCTCCGCCCCGAGGCCGTTCAGCTTCTCGACGAAGCTCTCGTACCCGCGCTCGATGTGGCCTGCGTCGTAGACCTCGGTGCTTCCCTCGGCGCACAGACCTCCGACGACGAGCGCGGCGCCGGCGCGGATGTCGGGCACGCGCACCGGCGCGCCCGAGAGCCGCGGCACGCCCCGGATGACCGCGTGATGGCCCTCGACGCGGATCTGGGAGCCCATCCGGTTGAGCTCGTCGACGAACAGGAAGCGGGCCTCGAACACGTTCTCGGTGAGGATCGAGGATCCGTCGGCCTGGGCGAGAAGGACCATCATCGGCGGCTGCAGGTCGGTGGGGAAGCCCGGGTACGGAAGCGTTACGAGATCGAGCGAGCGTGCCCTGACCGACATCGAGATGCGCACCGCGCCGTCCTCCCTGCGCACATCCGCCCCGCCCTCCTCGAGCTTCTGCAACGGAAGCTCCATGTGCTCGGCATTGCACCCCACGAGCCGAACGTCTCCTCCGGTCGCTGCGGCCGCGATCGCAAACGTGCCGGCCTCGATACGGTCGGCGATGATCTCGTGGTGCACGCCGTCGAGCCGAGGGACGCCCTCGACGACCAAGGACGGCGTCCCGGCGCCAGTCACGCGCGCGCCGCATGCGTTGAGGAAGCGGGCGAGGTCCTGGATCTCGGGCTCGCGCGCGGCGTTCTCGATCGTGGTCGTGCCATGAGCCGTGACGGCCGCCATCAATAGGTTCTCGGTCGCTCCCACCGAGGGGAACTCGAGCAGGACGCGCGTGCCCTGCAGCCTCGGCGCTACGCCCTCGACGTAACCGTGTTGGGAGGTGAACTTCGCGCCCATCTTCTCGAGGCCCTGAAGGTGCAGGTCGATCGGACGCGAACCGATGGCGTCGCCGCCGGGCATCGCGACGCGCGCGCGGCCGAGGCGCGCGAGCAGGGGGCCGAGCACCTGGATCGACGCGCGCATCCTCGTGACGAGGTTGTACGGAGTCTCCTCCGCGAGCTCGCCCGATGCATCGATGCGCAGGGAGCTGCCTTCGAAGGCGACCTTCGCCCCGAGGCGCTCGAGCACCTCCACCATCAAGAAGACGTCCTTGATGCGCGGCACCCTGTCCAGGGTCACCTCGCCCGGAACGAGCAACGAGGCCGCCATCATCTTCAGCGCGCTGTTCTTCGCGCCGCTGACGGCGACCTCGCCCTCGAGCCCTGCCGGGCCTCGTATTACGTACGACTTCACCGGAGCATCGTAGCCACCGGCGCGGTGGCTAGCGGCTAGCTGCCCCCGCGACCCCGGGTTGACTTGCGACCCGTGCGCTTCGCTGCCGAGCGGGCCGCGCCGGTCGCACGACGAGCCGTCTTGCGGGCGCCCCGAGCGGCGGTCTTCGCACCCGCGCGGGCTCCCGCGGTGGCCTTGCGCGCCGTCGACTTGGCGCGCCGGGTGGTCTTGCGTGCCGTCGACTTGGCGCGTCCCGTCGCCTTGCGGGCGGTGGACTTGCGGCGGCCCGTCGACTTCTTGCGTCCCCCCGCGGACTTGCGTGCGCCGGTCGACTTGCGTGCGCCGGTCGACTTGCGACCGGTCGACTTCTTGCGGCCCGTGGACTTCTTGCGGCCCGTGGACTTCTTGCGGGCCCCCGTGGACTTGCGTGCGCCGGTCGACTTGCGACCGGTGGACTTGCGGCCCGTGGACTTGCGGCCGCCGGTCGCCTTACGAGCGGTCGACTTCTTACGGCCGGTCGACTTCTTACGGCCGGTCGACTTCTTGCGGCCGGTGGACTTCCTCCGTCCCGTCGACTTCTTGCGGCCGGTGGATTTCTTGCCGCCGGTGGAGCGTGCGCGCGATCCCCGTGCGGGTCTGGCCACCTCCGCACCGACCTCGGCCGCCGCGGCTGCGAGTCGCCGCGCACCTGCCGTGGTGCCGGATGCGGCCGAGTCGGGAGCCACGACACCTGCTGCCGCTTCGGTCACGTCGGCAACGACGTCGCGCGCTCTCTCGACCAGACCTCTGTCTTCAGCCATCCGCTGTCCCCTTTCCTCGGTTTCGATAGCGGAATCGGTTGTTGCTTTCCCTGTGTGTAATACATCAAACGGGGTACACACAAGCGGGCGAACGCGATCGACATGAAACGCGCTCTAGAGGCGCGCCAAACGGAAGGTATCAGCGATGGCCGATACGAAGTTGCTGCAGATCTATCTCAACGATCATCTGGCCGGCGCGACGGCCGGATGCGAGCTCGCAAAGCGCGCGCTGTCGAGCAACGAAGGAACCGACCTGGGCGCGTTTCTGCGTCAGCTCGTCGTCGATCTGGACGAGGACAAGGCCGCTCTGGCGGAGCTCGTGGAGCACCTCGAGCTCAAGAAGAACGTCTTCAAACAATCGGCGGGTTGGATGGCCGAGAAGGCCGGCCGGTTGAAGCTCAACGGTCAGATCACGGGCTATTCGGACCTCAGCCGGTTGCTGGAGCTCGAGGGCCTGACGGTCGGGATCCAGGGGAAGCTCTCGCTGTGGGAGAACCTCAAGAGCATCTCGGACCACGACCCACGTCTCGCGACGTTCGACTTCGACACGCTGATCGAGCGCGCGCGTAGCCAGCAGGCGGGCGTCGAGCAGCACCGGATCGCAGCCGCCGCTACAGCCCTGGGTTAGAGGAACCCGCGTCGCCGGTAGAAAGGGGCCGGCGTCGCCTGGAACCCCCGCGATCGTCTCGACGATCGCGGCGTCGCCTGGAACCCCCGCGATCGTCTCGACGATCGCGGCGTCGCCGAACTAGAAGCCGCTACCCGGATCGACGTCGAGACGGGCCTCGATCAGCCACAGGTTGCGGCGCACGCAGTCCGGGCAGAGCGCGAGCATTCGGCCGTTTACGTCGGGGAGCTCCTGCCATCCCATCGGGACGAGGCCGTGACGCCGCGTCTCGGAGATGCCGCACGATGAGCAATACACACGGCTTCTGAGGTTGCCGGAGGGCTCGCTCTCCGCCATGGGCCCTTAGATCAGCGCGCTACGTCGACGCGCGCCATGGCCGCCTGGAGCTCGGCCTCAGTAGTCTCGTCGCGGTCCTCGATGGAGCTCCTCTGCGACTCGTCCATGAGGCGCTTCATCTCTTCGGCGTCGAGGTCCGATACGTCGCGCGCGTCGTCGGCCAGCACGATCACGTGATAGTCGTCGCCCGATCCGGACGCCTCGAGGAAGCCGCCCGGCACGAAGAAGACCTGTCGCTCGGATCCCGACACGACCGTGACCGTTCCGGGCACGAGCGCGGCGAGGAACGGGATGTGCCCGGTCATGATGCCGAACTCACCGTCGGGCGACCGGCCGATCACGAGATCGGCGTCGCCACGCCACAGCTCCTCTTCGGGGGAGACGATGCTGACTTCCATTTGGTGGTCCCTACTCCCTCATCTTCTTGGCCTGGGCCTGAGCCTCTTCGATGCCACCGACCATGTAGAACGCCTGCTCGGGGAGGTCGTCGTGCTCACCCTCGGCGATGGCCTTGAACGACGCGATCGTCTCGTCGACGGGCACGTACTTGCCGGGGATGCCGGTGAACTGCTCGGCGACGAAGAACGGCTGCGAGAGGAAGCGCTCGATCTTGCGGGCGCGCTGGACGGTGATGCGGTCCTCCTCGGAGAGCTCGTCGATGCCGAGGATGGCGATGATGTCCTGGAGGTCCTTGTAGCGCTGCAGGATCCGCTGCACCTCGAGCGCGACGTTGTAGTGCTCGTCGCCGACGTAGCGCGGGTCGAGGATGCGCGACGTCGAGTCGAGCGGGTCGACCGCCGGGTAGATGCCGAGCTCCGAGATGCGACGGGAGAGGACCGTCGTCGCGTCGAGGTGCGCGAACGTCGTGTGGGGAGCCGGGTCGGTGATGTCGTCGGCCGGCACGTAGATCGCCTGCAGCGAGGTGATCGAGCGGCCCTTCGTCGACGTGATGCGCTCCTGCAGCTCGCCCATCTCCTCGGACAGCGTCGGCTGGTATCCGACGGCCGAGGGCATGCGGCCGAGGAGCGTCGAGACCTCCGACCCTGCCTGCACGAAACGGAAGATGTTGTCGATGAACAGAAGGACGTCCTGGTGCTCGCGGTCGCGGAAGTACTCGGCCATCGTCAGAGCCGACAGGGCGACGCGCAGACGCACGCCCGGGGGCTCGTCCATCTGGCCGTAGACGAGCGCGGTCTTCTCGAGCACGCCCGACTCCTTCATCTCGAGCCAGAGGTCGTTGCCCTCGCGCGTGCGCTCGCCGACGCCGGCGAACACGGACGTGCCACCGTGCTCCTGGGCGACGCGCTGGATCATCTCGAGGATGACGACGGTCTTGCCGACGCCGGCACCGCCGAACATCCCGATCTTGCCGCCCTGCACGTACGGCTCGAGGAGGTCGATGACCTTGATCCCGGTCTCGAACATCTCGGTCTTCGGCTCGAGCTGGTCGAACGGAGGCGGCTGGCGGTGGATCGGCCAGCGCTCGACGTCGGACGGGACGTCCGAGCCGTCGACGGGCTCGCCGAGCACGTTGTAGACGTGACCGAGCGTCGAGGGACCGACCGGCACGCTGATCGGCGCGCCGGTGTTGGTCACCTTGGCGCTGCGCACGACACCGTCGGTCGCCTTCATGCAGATCGCCTTGACCGTGTTCTCTCCGATGTGCTGGCTGACCTCGGCCGTGATCGTGTCGGTCTCACCCTCGACGGTGCGCTCGAACGTCAGCGCGTAGCCGATCTCGGGCAGGGCGTCGGGAGGGAACTCGACCTCGACGACGGGGCCGGTGATCGTGAGGATGCGGCCCTCGCTCGTCCCGCCCCTCTGCTCGCTCAGTCGTTCCTCGGTGATGGCCATGCGTTCCCTTTCTCTATCTGTTCTTGGACGCCGATCCGAGCGCTTCCGCGCCTCCGACGACCTCCATGATCTCGGTTGTGATCTCGGCCTGACGAGCCTGGTTGTAGACCCGCGTCAGGTTGTCGATTAGCTCCTCTGCGTTGTCCGTGGCAGCCTTCATCGCGCGCCGGCGGGCGGCGTGCTCGGACGCGGCGGCCTCGAGGAGGCCCTGGTAGATCGCTCCCTCCAGGTAACGCGGCAGCAGGTAGTCGAGGATCTGCTCCGGCGCCGGCTCGAACTCGTACTGCGGCCGTTGCCGGTCGGGGTCGTCGTCCTCCTCGAGCTCCTCCTTCGGGATCGGGAGGAGCTTCACGACCGTGGGCCGCTGCGTAAGCGCGGACTCGAACTTCGTGTAGACGAGACGGACCTCGTCGACCTCCCCCTCCGAGAACGCCTCCGCCGCGCGCTTCGCGACCGCTCGGGCGTCGTTGATGCTCGGCTGGTCCGACATCGCCTGCCACGAGTCGGAGAAGTCGTAGCCGCGGAACTTGAAGTACGAGATCGCCTTCTTGCCGACGAGGAACAGGTTCGTGTTGGGATGGTCGTCCATGTCGCGCTCGGCGGCGCGGATGACGTTCGAGTTGTAGGCGCCGGCCAGGCCGCGGTCCGAGGTCAGCACGATCGACCCGACGGTGCTCACGTCGGCACGCTCCTTGAGCAGCGGGTGGTCGACGTTGCCGGCGTTCTTGGCGACCGACTGCATCAACGCTCGCATCTCCGTGGCGTACGGCCTG
>DATBND010000088.1:0-2977 GCA_036554505.1 Actinomycetota bacterium
CATGGGTTGCCGCGGGAGGCCTCGCGACGGGAACCCGCGCGGACGCGCACGCCCAGCTACGCAGCTCGGTTCCGGCCGACGGAGAGCTCGTCCAGGAGTCTCCGAACGAGGTCGTGATCACATTCACGGAGCCTCCGGACCCGGACCTGTCGACGATCCGGGTCCTCGACTCCACCGGCGCGCCCGCCACGTCGGGGCCTCAGCAGGTCGATCCCGACCACCGTCAGATGCGCGCCCCCGTCCAGGATCTCGCCGACGGGGTCTACACGGTGTCGTGGCGGGCGGTGTCGCAGACCGACGGGCATCTGACCGCCGGGTCGTACACGTTCGGGATCGGCGTGACGCCCCCGCCTGCGGACGAGGGAGGAGGCGAGCTCGTCACGAGCAGCCCGTCGGTGCTCGCAGTGAGCGGCCGAGCCGCGCTGTACTGGGGTCTGTCGCTGCTCCTGGCAGCGGGCTCGCTCGCGGTGCTGATGCTCGGCGCCGGCGGCGTCCCGCGCGCGATCGTGGCGAGCGCGTGGGGCATGGCCGCGCTGGGGATCGTGCTGATGATCTTCGCCGAGGCGAACGCCGTCGGCGTCTCCGTCGGGTCGATGGTCACGACGGCGACGGGGCGTCCCCTGGTCCAGCAAGCCATCGCGATCGGCGTTGCCGGGTTGGGCGTGGCGGCCTATATGCGGTGGCGCGATCGACTGCCGCTGGCCATCGCGAGCGTCGCAGCCGCCGTCGCGATGCTCGTGCACGCGGGAGCGGGCCACGCGGGCGCGGCGCGGTCGTGGAGATGGTTCGACGTGGGCGTGCAGTGGGCCCACATAGTCGCCACCGGGCTATGGATCGGGGGCCTCGTCTGGCTCCTGCTCACCGTGACGCGCCTCGACGGCGCGATGCGCACGCGTGCGGTGACGTGGTTCTCGGCGTTTGCCGGGCTCAACCTCGCGGTGATCGTGGCGACCGGGGTTGCGCGAGAGCTCGACGAGATCGGTGGCCTCGGCAATCTGGGCTCCCTTCTCGACACCAGCTTCGGCGTCGCCCTCCTCATCAAGACCGGGCTGTTCGTGGTCCTCGTCCTGTTCGCGGCGCGCAATCGTTTCCGCAACGTCCCGCGCCTGAGGAACGACCCGAGCAACACGCGCTCGGTCGCGCGCACCGTGGCCGCGGAGCTGGTCGTCGCCGTCGGCGTGCTCGGCGTGACCGGCGCTCTGAGCCAGCTCCCCCCGCCGGTCGACCTTCAACAGACGTCGTCCCGGGCCTCGGACCGGGTGGTCGTTCGCGGCAGCGACTTTGCGACGACCCTGAAGGCCGAGCTCACCGTCACTCCTGGAACGGTCGGTCCGAACCGGTTCGAACTCGAGCTAACCGACTTCGACACCGGTGAGCCCGTGGATGCGACGCGCGCCGCGCTGGACTTCTCGTTTCCCGAGCGACCCGAGCTCGCGTCGCGACTCGAGCTCGAGGAAGAAGGTCCGGGATCGTGGAGCGCGAACGGAACGCAGCTCGCGCTCAACGGGTCGTGGGAGGTGCGCGCGCTGGTGGAAACGGGGACCGACTCGGTCGAGGTCGCGCTCGAGTTGCGCACTCGGCGTCCGCCTCAGGACATCCAGGTGACTACGCAGGAAGGCCAACCGACCGTGTATACGATCCGGCTCGATGGTGGGTCGAGCGTCCAGAGCTACGTGGACCCTGGCAAGGAAGGGCCTAACAACGTTCACTTCACGTTCTTCGACGACGCCGGCGGCGAGTTCGCAGTGCGCGACCTGACCGCCACCGCGACATCGCCGGACGGAGAGATAGTCGAGCTCGAGACGAGGGAGTTCTCGCCCGGCCACTACGTGTCGAACGCGGAGCTCGAGGCGGGCCGGTGGGAATTCGACTTCTCGGGACGCGGCCCGGGTGACCAGACCGTGTCCGGATACTTCGCTCACACGATCGACCCATGAAGCGGGAGAAGAGAATGAGAAAACTGACGATGGTGGCCGTGGTCGTCGCGGTAACGCTCGCTGCGTGCGGTGGCGGTGACGCGCCTTCGAACGGCGCGGGCGGTGATGACGAGTCGAGCGCGGCGGCCCGACCGGAGAGCCCGGCCGTGCTCACGATCGAAAGCCCCAAGAACGGCGACGAGGTGAAGACGGGGGAGGTCCCCGTCGAGCTGGATCTCGAGGGCGGTGAGGTCGTCGCCGCGACCGAGCGCGAGCTGACGCCCACGACGGGTCACATCCACGTAGAGCTGGATGGCGTCGTCGTCTCGATGAATTACGGATTGAAGCAACCGATCGAGGTGGCCGAGCCCGGGACGCACACGCTGCGCGTCGAGTTCGTCGCGGCCGATCACCTTCCGTTCGACCCGCGCGTGTTCCAAGAGATCGCGTTTACCGCAAAGTGAGGGCCGAGGCAGCGGTTCCCCGTGCTCCCGTAGACGCGCTCGGTCCCGTCGCGCTCGTCGCCGCGGGCGGCCTCCTCTTGATGCTGCGCGCGCAAGCCATGACGCTGGGGGCCGGGCGCGTCGCCGCGCTCGTGACCTTGTACGTGGCCCTCGGCGCGCTGTCTCTGCGCGCCTCCGTGCCCGTCGCGCGTCCGGGCTCGATCGGCGTCGGGCTGACCGCCGCTCTGGGCATGGCCGCGGTGGTCGTGGTCGTCCTCGGCCCCCGAGCCCCCGGAGCCCCCGTGCTCTTCGGCGCGTGGGCGGCCGCGCTGTCGACGCTTGCCGCGGTCGCGGAGGAGGCGTTCTTCCGGCGCTTCGTCTACGGATGGGTGGATCGATGGTGGGGGCCGGCCGCCGCGGTGCTGCTGTCCGCGGCTGCGTTCGCGCTCGTGCACGTCCCGCTCTATGGGGCCGCGGCGCTGTGGCTCGACCTCGGGGCCGGGCTCCTGTTGTCGTGGCAGCGATGGGCGTCGGGGTCGTGGATGGCACCCGCGGTGACACATGTGTGGGCGAACCTCCTGGTGGTGATCCGATGAGACGCCTGGCCACGGCGGCACT
>DATBND010000093.1:0-8696 GCA_036554505.1 Actinomycetota bacterium
CACCGGAAGCCGTTGCGCTCGTGAGGTTCGAGCCCGGCGCAAAGGTAACTCCGCCCACGATGATCGCCGACCCGCCGGTTGCAGAGACCGTTCCGCCGTCCAGTCCAATTGTCGGCGGGCCGCCGCTCCCGGACTGCACGAGCGCGTCGCCGACGGCGTTTGTGACGTTGAACGCCTCGAAGCTGAAGGTTCGACCGGTGTTCGTTCCGGTGATGCTCACGCCGTCGCCGGTCCCCGCCGTCTTGTTCACGGTCAAGCCGCTGAAGGTGATGTTCGCGTTGGAGTTGGAGATGCTGACGCCGTTCCCGCCCGGATTCTGGATGTTCGTGAGGCCGTTGATCACGGTCGCGCCGCCACCGATCGCATGGGTAAACCCACTGGCGCTCGTGTTGGACGTCGAGAGAGTGCCAAACGTCCGCGTACCGCTGCTGTTGTTTTGCAGCGACACTCCGTCGGTGCCTCCCGTGCACGAAGTGTTGCCGAAGTCGGCGTTCACCGAGGAGTTATCGACGAATATGCACTGGGACGCGTGACCGGTGACCGTTGTCCCCCCCGAGGCGGTCAACGTCCCACTCACGCCGGAGAGGCTGATTCCCCGCCCCGCGGCGGACGCCGTCGTCATGGTGGGGAACGTGGCGGAGAGCGTCCCGGACGACAAGTTCAGCAGGCCGCCGGCACCATTCAGGTTCACCTGGCTCACGGTGAGCGTCCCGAAGCTCGCGCCCGAGGCGATGTCGTAGTTGTTCGTGGTACCGATCGTGAAGCCGCGCAGTGTGTTACTCGCACCGACTCCGAGGTTTATCCCGTTCGCCGATCCGCCTGTCGCCGTGAGCACCGGGTGTGCGCCGCCCGTCGCCGGCAACGAGGCGCTGTCGGGGGGAACGGTCACACCCGTGATGGTCTCGAGGTTTGCGCCGCTGGCGCCCTGGCCCACGAACTTCTCGTTGTTCAGGGTCGTCAAGCCCCCGTTGGCAGTGTAGTTGCCACTGTAGAGAAACACGTTGTCACCGGCGTTGCGCGCGGCGGTGCTAAAGCATCCCGCTTCGGTGAGGCAGTTGAACGGCTCGCTGAGGCGGCCGTCACCGCCTCCGGCGGCCGAGTCGTCGACGAACCAGATCATCCCGCTGACGGTCAGAGTGACCGTCCCGTTGCTCGCGCCGGAGCTACAGGCAGAGGGGCTGCCGTTGTCGCACAACACGAAGTCGAACGTGTCGGTTCCCTCGAAGCCGGCCAGTGGGTTGTACGTGTACGAGCCGTTGGCGAAAACCTCGAAGTCGCCGCCCTGCGTCGACGTGCCGGTCGCCGGCTGCGCCGAGGCCGTGTCACCCTCGGGATCGGTTGCTCCGCCGGTCAGCGTGCCGGCGGCCGTCGTGATCGACACATTCCCGAGCACGTTGTGGGTCTTGTCCTGGGCGACGGGGGCGTCGTTCACGGGCGTGACGGTGATCTCCTTGGTCGGCATGTTGCTGTCCACGTCGCCGTCGTTGACCTTGAGCTCGACCGTCTTGGAGGTAACCGGGTTGTCGTTCGTGGAGGAGAACTTGACCGAGCGCAGGGCCGTCTCGTAGTTGGCGACACTGGAGGTGCCCGACAACGTCAGCACGCCGGTGCCCGTGTCGTAGGTGCCGGTGATGCCGTTCTGCGGGGAGTTGAACTCGAGGGTGTCCCCGGTCTGGAACCCGGACGTGATGCTCACCAGACCGGACTCCAGATTGGTGTCGTCGGCATCGGTGACCGTGAGACCGCTGTCGATCGTGACCCCCGCCGCGTTCTCCGTGTAGGCCGTCGACCCGTTCGTCGGCGTGACCAGCGGCGCGTCGTTGACCCCGGTGAGGGCGATCGTCTTGGTCGGACTGTTGCTCGACTGGCTCGCGCCGCCCTCGTCGTCTGTGACCTGGAACGTCACGGTCTTCGTGCCCGACGGGTTCTGGCTGGAGTTGTCGTAGGTAACGGAGCGCAGCGCGGTCTCGTAGTTCGCCACGCTCGAGCTCCCCGAAAGCGTGAGAGTCCCGGTCAGGGTTACGAAGTTGCCACTGATCCCGTTCTGGGTCGTGAACGCCAGCACGTCGTCCGCCATCGAGTAGTTCCCGGTGATGGAAACCGTAGCGCCCGAGAGGTTCGCGGAGTCGCCGTCGGTGACGGTCAGCCCACCGTCGACCGCAACGGGGCTGCCGCCTTCGGTGAAGCCCGTATTGCCGCCGGAGGTCGTCACGACCGGCGCGCTGTTGGACGCCGTGACCGTGATCTCCTTGGTCGGTGTGTTCGAGTCGACGTCGCCGTCGTTGACCTTGAACTCGATGGTCTTGGACGCCACCGGGTTGGAATTCGTCGACGAGAACTTCACCGAGCGCAGGGCGGTCTCGTAATTGGCGACGGTGGCCGTCCCGGATAAGGACAGGATCCCGGTGTTGGAGTCGTAAGTGCCGGTGATGCCGTTTTGCGGGGATGTGAACTCTAGGGTGTCGCCGGTCTGGAACCCGGACGTGATGCTCACGAGACCGGACTCGAGATTGGTGTCGTCGGCATCGGTGACCGTTAGGCCGTTGTCGATAGTGACCCCGGCCGTGCCTTCGGTGTAGGCCGTCGACCCGTTGGTCGTCGTGACCACCGGGGCGTCGTTGGCGTTGTTCAAGTCGATGGTGCGGGTGGCGACGTTGGATGCCGCGCCCTCGGCGTCGGTCGCCTGGAAGGACACCGTCTTGGTGCCAGACGGGTTGGCGTTGGTGTTCTCGTAGGTGACGCTTCGAAGGGCGGTCTGGTAGTTGGCGACGGAAGAGACGCCGGTCAGGGTCAGGGTGCCGGTGGCGTCGTTGTAGGAGCCGGTGATGCCGTTCTGGGTCGAGAACGCGAGCTGGTCGTCGGCCTGGACGTGGTTGCCGGTGATCTGCACCGTGGCGCCGGAGATCTGGGTCGAGTCCGGATCCGAGACGGTGAGGCCGGTGTCGATCGCCGTGGCGCCGTCGCCTTCGGTGTAGGAGAGGTTGGAGACGGTCGTGGTCACCGTCGGCGCGTCGTTGACGCGGGTGATGGCGAGGTTCTTGGTCGCGGCGTTGCTGTCGGTGTCGCCGTCGTTGACCTTGAACTCGACGGTCTTGGAGGTGGCGGGGTTGTCGCCGGTGTGGCGATATTCCACGTCGCGCAGCGCGGTCTGGTAGTTGGCGACGGTGGCCGTCCCGGACAAGGACAGGATCCCGGTGTTGGAGTCGTAGGTGGCGGTGATGCCGTTCTGCGGGGATGTGACCTCCAGGACGTCGCCGGCCTCGAAGTTGGCCGAGATGCGCACCTGGGCCGACTCGAGGTTGGTGTCGTCGGGGTCGGACACGGTGAGCGCGTTGTCGACCGCGGTCGCCGCGTCGCCCTCGGTGTATGCGGTCGAGCCGCCCGAGGAGGTGACGGTCGGCGCGCTGTTGGCGTTGTTCAAGTCGATGGTGCGGGTGGCGACGTTGGATGCCGCGCCCTCGGCGTCGGTCGCCTGGAAGGACACCGTCTTGGTGCCAGACGGGTTGGCGTTGGTGTTCTCGTAGGTCACCGCGCGCAGCGCGGTCTGGTAGTTGGCGACCGTGGTGGTGCCGCTCAGGGTCATCGTCCCGGTGGAGTCGTTGTAGGAGCCGGTGATGCCGTTCTGGGTGGCGAACGCGAGCTGGTCGTCGGCCTGGACGTGGTTGCCGGTGATCTGGACCGTGGCGCTCGACATGTTGGCCGAGTCCGGATCGGTGAGATTGAGCCCGTTGTCGACGGGCACCGCCCCGTCACCCTCCGTGTAGGAGAGGTTCGAAACGGTAGTGGTGACGGTCGGGGCGTCGTTTACGCGCGTGATCGTGATGCTCTTGGTCGCGGCGTCGCTGTTCGTCTCGCCGTCGTTGACCTTGAACTCGACGGTCTTGGACGTCGCCGGGTTGTCGGCGGTGTGGCGGAACTTCACCGAGCGCAACGCGGCCTGGTAGTCGGACACCGAGGCGGTGCCGTTCAACGTCAGCACGCCAGTGCCGCTGTTGTAGTTCCCGGTGATGCCGTTTTGATCGACGAAGTCCAGGACGTCGCCGGCCTCGAAACCGCCCGAGATGCGCACCTGTCCGGACTCGAGGTTCGTGTCGTTGGCGTCGGTCACGGTCACCGCCGGGTCCACCGCCGTTGCCGGGTCGCCCTCGTTGTAAGCGGTCGAACCTGCGGATGTCGTAACGACCGGAGCGAAGTTCTCGACGACGTCGTCGACGACGATGGTGAAGTTCTCCTCTCGCTGACCGCCGTGGCCGTCGTCGGTCCGCACGCGGATCGAATACGAGCTCTTGGTCTCGAAGTCGAAGCTCTGCGCCGTCTTCAGCTGATTGCCGGCGATCGTGAACGACGCGTTGTCCGCGGAGCCGGATCCGGGCACCAGCGCGTAGGTGTGCGTATCGGTCGCGTTCTGGTCGGTCGTGGAGAAGGTCCCGACGGTCGTGCCCGGCGGTTGGTTCTCGTCGACATGGTTGTCGGACAGAGCGATGTCGCTGGGAGCGCTGTTGCCGCCACCGCCACCACCGCCGCCGCCGCCGCCGCCACCGCCACCGCCGCCACCGCCACCACCGCCGCCGCCACCGCCGCCACCGCCACCGCCACCCGTGGCGCTCGGCGCCGGGCTGGGCTCGGTCTCACTCGGGCTCGGCGACGGGGGGCTGGTGGTCGTGCTCTGGCTCGGGCTCGGTGATGGCGAGGGCGCGCCTTCGCAGTTCTTGCTGGTGCCGTTCAGACAGGTATCGCTGCCGCCGCCACCGTTGTTGCTGTTGGCGCCGGCCCCGCCGTCGAGATAGTCGTCGCCCTGGCGGCCGCGCAGGTTATCGTCGCCGCCGTTGCCGCAGATGACGTCATCGCCTTTCTTGCCGGTGATCTTGTCGTCACCGCCACGACCGACGATGACGTCGTCGCCGTTCGTGCCCTTCAGCTTGTCGTCGCCGCTGGTCCCGGTGATCGTCGCGTCTGACCCCGCGCATTCGGTGACCGCGGTCGGCGCGGTCGGGGAGGAGATCGACGAGAGAACCCACCCCGCCGAACCGAGAAGCGCGGTCGCGGCGAACACGGCAAGGACCGCGAGGTTCAGGTAGAAGCGCCGCGCGATACGCGGCAGAGCGCGCCCTCTCGCCACGCGCGCTTTCACCTCGATATGTCCGCCGACCCTCACTAGCTGAAGGTTTCGGCCCAAATGGCCCGAATGTTGATGAGATTCCCCTTCCGTCCGCGTGAGCCTGACCTTCGGTAGGGGCTGCTGCAAGGGGTTTGCGTTGATTACGGAGGCAAAATTCACCAACCGCATTACCCGTCGACAACGCCGTCGTTAAGCTCGCACTGCTTCGAACGTGACACATCCCCGAGGCGGAGGTAGCACGATGTCTGAGCTCGAGCTCGACCTGTTCACGCCGCACGTCGGCACCACGTTCACGCTGGCCGGTGAGGCTCCATTGGACCTGGTGTTGTCGGAAGCGATCGCGACGCGCGCGTCCGAGCCACAGGGGCATGGCGTTCGGCCGCAGTTCTCCTTGTACTTCCGCGGCCCCCGCTCACCGCTTCTGCCGCAGCGGATCTACGGGCTCGAGCACCCTGAGCTGGGACGCCTCGAGCTGTTCCTGGTCCCGGTCGGCCAGGACCGCGAGAGCACGACCTACGAGGCGGCCTTCGCCTAGGGAGTGCCTCGCTCGGGAACGACCGCCCGCCCGTCACCCCCGGCAGGAGTTGGCGGGGCGGGGGCGAACAATCGCCACGACCGCCAAATCGCCTCAAACCTAAACGAAAGGGATGCCGTGAGACCCCTTCGCGCCGCCGTCGCCGTGCTCGTCGCGCTGGTTGCCGCTCTACCGGCGATCGCCCACGCCGAGCTCGACAAGAGCGACAACATGTCCCTCGTTCGCCACTTCCCCTTCGAGGGCTCGCCCGAGAAAGCAGTCGCCGGGGAGGGCGCAACCGACATCGCCTTCCAGGGCAAGTACGTGTACGCGATGCAGCAGAGCGGAAGCGCGGCCGGCGGCATCCACATCTTCGACGTCTCGAAGCCCAAGCCCAAGAAGGTCGGCTTCGTAACGTGCCCGGGCACGCAGAACGACGTCGCCGTCGTCAAGCCCGGCCTCGTCGTCCTGGGCTACCACGACAGCTCGTGCGGCGGGGTTGTAGGAGCGGGACACGGCATCCGCCTCGTCAACGTGAAGAACCCGAAACGTCCGAAGTATCTGGGCGCGGTCAACGACATCGAAGAGGGGACCCACACCGTGACCGTGTACCCCGGAGAGCCGTACGTCTACGCGTCTCCGGGCGGTACCGGGAACAGCAACAGCGAAGAGCAGATCATCGACGTGTCCGATCCAATGGCTCCGAAGATCGTGGGCACGTACGCACCGGCCGATGGCGGGCCTGCGGCGGGGTGTCACGACCTCACGTTCTTTTTCAAGGACGATCAGAAGCTCGCAATCTGCGCGGCACTGCGCGAGGTCCAGATCTGGGACGTCAGCGACCCGATCGCTCCGACGACGATCGGGCGCATCCAGAACCCCTCCTTCTTCCTCAACCATTCGAGCGACGTCTCCGACGACGGCAAGCTGCTCGTCATCAGCGACGAGACCGAGGTCCAGACCTGCACGGGCGAGAACCCCGACGGCGCGATGTGGGCCTACAACTTCGAGAACCCAGCGCAGCCCACTCCGGTCGGTTATTTCAAGATCGACAGGGCGCAGAACCCGGTGGGGTCCGAGCGCGCCGACTGGTGCACCTCGCACAACTTCAACTTCGTGCCGGGAACACACGCGATCGTCGCCTCCTGGTACGCGAGCGGGGTCAACGTCGTCGACTTCGGCGAGGACGGATCGGCTCCACGCGAAGTAGCGCACTACTTCGGAACGGGTGAGGACACCGTCAACTACTGGTCGGCCTACTGGTACAAGGGCAAGATCTACGCTACCGATCGCGTCCGGGGCCTCGACGTGTTGAAGGTGGAAGGGCTCGGAAAGGGCCGCGTCCCCGCGTCATAGGGGAAGAACCTCGGCTACGAGGGTGGAGCGGGAGTCGTGGGGACGAGGACGATCTGACGCATGACGTCCTTGCGGCCCCCCGGCGCGGTGACGGTCAGGGTGACCGGCTCGGTCTTCCGGAACGACCGCGTCGCGGTCACCCCGGTGGCCTTGCTCCCATCCGCGAAGGTCCACTTGTAACGAAGCTTCTTCGCCGGGACGAGCTTCATCTTCTTTGCGTTCGAGAACCCGTACGAGCCATGCGCGTCCAACGTGACCGTCTTGCCCGGAGCAATCGGGGCGGGCTCCTTCGGGATCCCTTCGAAATACGCCACCGTGCGCGTCGTGCGCTTGACGGGCGAGCTCATGTTCGGCTGCAGCATGAACCACGAGTGCATGTGCGCGCAGAGCTCGAGACCCTTGTACCAACCCTGTGAGGGCGTGAGGCCGCTCTGGTCGATACCCGTGAGCGCGTTGAGGGTCAGCAAATTGTCGTTCGGCGTGTGCAGCATCGCGATGCCGTCGTCGCGATAGCCCGTGTAGCTCTCGTCGGCGTGGGGGCCGAACATGTCCGGGAACAGGTTGAAGATCGGAACGCCGATCTGCTCGAAGTTGCGGTAATCGCTTGAGAACGCGGCCAGGCCCCCCACCGCGGTCACGATCTCCGGTTCCTGGGACGCAATCCCCTCTTTCTCCGCTTCCTCGTCCGACACGAAGATCTCGGGCTCTGTCGGGACGTCGGTCAGCTGGTCGTCGAGATGATTGAAGACATCCCCGACGATGACGCGCGCTTGCTCGTTGAAGTCCTCCATCGTCTTCATGACGTCGGGGCTCGCCTGGTTCTCGGGGTTTGCGAGCTGCATAACCATGGGGACACGATCTGCCGGGTTCCCGCGGTAGTAAGCCGGGTACGCGCCGGCGCACGGGTCGAGATTGAAGTAGCCGCGCACGCGCAGGCTGGGGAACGGAGTCAGGTTGTCGCGCACGTACGCGATCGACCCGAAGGTCCCCGCCTCTTCGGCCCCCCACGCGGTGAACTTCACGCTTACGTCGGGCCGGGTCCCCGTCTTCCTCCAGTAGTCCGTCATGATCTTGGCAATTCGGAACACGGTGGCGTGTCCCTCCGCGCTGTCCCACGCGGACGCGGGCCCCGAGTCGGTCTGGTCCCAGTGTCCCGAAACGATCACCATCTGCTCCGGATGCCGGTCCCCGGGGATCGTCGCCTGGAGGTTGAACGTGTCCCCCGCCGGCGACGCGAGTGGTCCACCCGGCGGGATGCCGTTTCCCTCGGAGAAGAAGTCGTATGAGTGGACGACTCCCCCGAACGGCCTCACCAACGGCGCCATCGTCTCGAGCCAGAACTTCTCGTACTCCAGCGCGTGATTGGCGCAGTTGCCCTCCGGGCAGTTGCCGTGCGTCACAGCGCCCCCGGGCGCGGCATCCGCGTCGGCGTCGCCGGCCTGGCGATGCGGGAACCAGATCGTCTCGAAGACGTTCAGGTCGTACGCGTTGTACTGCTTGGTGGGATTCGCCTTCGGCACTGCGGCCGGGTCGGGCTGCGGAGGGATCGCCTCGATCGCCGGCTCCGGCTTGTAGGGCATGTTCGTGATGCCGGGGATCTTCGACTTCTTGGCCTGGGCGCGCGCATCCCCGTGCCGCGGCTCTGCGGGGGCGGGTCCGGCCACGACTGCGAACGTCAGGAGCCCGGCAACGATCGTGGAGGGAAGT
>DATBND010000130.1:0-2035 GCA_036554505.1 Actinomycetota bacterium
GCCCCGGGGTCACCGACGTCGAGCACGACGTCGACGTCCGGAGCCGACGTAGGAGAGTCGGTTACCGCGAGGTGTCCCTTCTCCTTGCGCCACCGCTCGAGCGCGGACTCGACCACGCCGAGCACCGAGAACCCTTTGCCGCGCAGGGCAGCCGCCGCGTTGGCAAGATCGACTTGCGCGACGCCGCGATCGTCGAGACGATCGCGGGAGTCCCCGTGTGGAGCGTCCATCAGGATGAGCGGAAGGTCGAGCGGAAGGCAGTCACGCGCGCGCGACGGCATGCCCGGCCCGGCTTCGTAGAGGAGAGGTATCGACCCCGGGATGTGACCGGCGAGATATTGGTCGGTGGGGCGCAGGTCGATGAACGCGGCGCCGGCCTCGACGAGCGCGACGGCCTCGTCGAAATCGAGCGTCTTGAGCGTCGTCAGGACAACCACGGGCTACGTCCTATCAGACGCGGGGATATTGGCTCCGTTGGGGCCGCATCGGGTGCCCCATACCCTCGCGGGGAGGTTCGATATCGTTTTCGATATGAGTTTAATACCATTTAGGGTATCAAATTGATGCCATTGTCGGTATAATACCTTCATGAGAGGCGGCGATCTGATACGCGAAGCCAGAAAGCGGAGTCGCCTGACGCAGCGCGAGCTGGCCGAGCGCCTCGGTACCACCCAGGGGGTGATCGCTCGCTGGGAGACGGGGCGCAGCTCCCCCACGTTCGAGCGTCTTCACCGAGCCGTCAAAGCATGCGGCTTCGATCTCTCGGTGAGGATCGTTCCGGGGGACGACCAACACGCCTTGTTGATCGAGGAGACCCTTCGGCTGACGCCCCAGCAGAGGTTGGACCGACTGTTTGGGCACATCCAGGCCCTTGACGACTTGACCGCGGGGATCAAACGCTCAGGAGTATGAGATGACCACGTTCAACCCGCGCCGGATCCTCGAGACCCTCGACCGGCACGGAGTCGACTACGTCGTGATCGGCGGCATAGGCGCGGTTCTCCATGGTTCGCCCATGATGACGACCGACCTCGACATCGTGCCTGCCTCCGGGACGTCGAACCTGGAGGCTTTGGCAACAGCCCTGAACTCGTTGAATGCGCGCCTCATAACGGGCGATCCTGATGGACTGAAGATCGACTTCACCGCGAAGCAACTCCAAAAATGGATCGTGGAGTTTCGTTTCCTGAATCTGACGACGGACCATGGGCAACTCGACATCGTCTACCGACCCGGGGGAACGGCCGGTTATCAGGATCTGATCCGCGCGGCGGAAACACTAGAGATCGGTCCGATCCAGGTCCGAGTGGCATCGCTTGAGGACATCATTCGCTCCAAACAGGCCGTCGGCCGCGACCGCGATCTCGAACAGCTCCCCACGTTGAGACTCGTGCTCGAGCAGAAGCGATCCGGCATAAGACCCGGACAGCTCGTCAGGATCCCGTGGGGTCTGGAACAGCCGAGGACCGGTATGGTCCTAGCCGTTCGCGGCTTCGGGCCGGCTGCGCGCGCGTCGGTGCGAGTTCACTTGGACGATGGCGAGGAAGAGCTCGATTTTCCGGTCTCCATCCTCGAGCCGGCCAACGGGTAGGTGGCTCAGCCCTCCTCCATGCCCTTCGCGATCAAGAACCCACGCGCCCTCTCGGTGAGCGGATAACGCGCCACGAGCCTCCAGAAGTCGGCCGAGTGGTCGGGGACCGCGAGGTGGGCAAGCTCGTGGACGATCACGTAGTCGCGCACCCAGGCCGGGTAGTCCGCCAGGGTCACGGACAGCTTGATCGCGCGCTCGTCGTAGATGCACACCCCCCAGCGCGACTGCTGGGTTGGGACCCACTCGATGGTGCGTGGGACGGGCAGGTCGTAGCGCCGGGCCAGCTCGGCCGCCTTGCGCTCGAGCGCGCCCTCGGCGTTGAGCCGTTCCCGCTTGCGGCGCTCGGCCATGCGCTGCGACATGACCGAGACCCACTCCTGCTCCTCGGCGCGCGACAGGCGTTGCGGGATCGAAACCACGAGGGCATCTCCGACGATCTCGGCC
>DATBND010000017.1:0-15664 GCA_036554505.1 Actinomycetota bacterium
GCGTGGTTCGAGGACGGTGACCTGGACTTCGCCGCGCCCGGCCAGTGGACCGACGAGTTCCTCGACTGGGACGTGAAGGCCGACCTCGAACGGGCGCGCACGACGCATCCCGCGGAGGCGTGGCGCTCTGTCCGCTCCGGCGTCGCGGAAGGGCCGCTGTTCGGCGGATGCCTCGAGACGATCTGCTGGCACCTGAAGGGATCGAGGGAGTGGCTCGATCTGAGCGGCGCCGTCCTCTTCCTGGAGACCTCGGAGGAAGGGCCTTCCCCGGCTCACGTCGACGCGTACCTAACGGACCTCGAGCTAATGGGCGTCTTCGACCAGATCGCCGGTCTTGTAGTCGCGCGACCGATGGCCTACACGCCGGAGAACGTCGAGGTCCTGTGGGGAGTGGTGGCCGGGCGCACGGCCGCGTCGGGCATCCCCGTGCTGGGCAACGTCGACGTCGGCCACACGGACCCGATGCTGACCTTGCCGCTAGGAACGACGGCGCGGATGGACGCGGGCGCGCTGCGGTTCACGGTCACGCGCTGAGCGCGCACGTACCAGTTCACTTGCAGTTGAGGATGATAAGTCTCATGCACTCGGTTCTAAGCGATCTCAAATCGCAGTTGGGCAGGATCAACCTTCGGGGTCTGGCTGATTGTGCGGATTGCTTTCCCGAGCTGGTCTGTACTACTTATTCGGATCGCCCCTTGCTTGAACAAAAGTTCATTACCAGGGGGCGTCGCGCCGCCGAAGTCCAATGCGAGCACGGGACGCCCGATCTTGAGTGCTCTGAGACCCGCATTGAGAGTTCCCCCTCTCTCCCCAGCTTCAACGACCACGAGCGCCGTTCCGAGCCCCGCGATGATTGCATTACGTGCCATAGCCGCTCCTACGTTCCATGGCTGAGAAGGAGCAAACTGCGACACCACGAGAACGTTTTGTGGGTCCAATCCGACGGCCTCAAAGACTTTCTTTTGACGAAAATGAAGAATCCCCTCAGCAAGGACAATCACTGTTTGCCCACCTGAAGCTAGGGCAGCGAGGTGCGTCTCCGTATCGACGCCCTTAGCGTAGCCAGAGATGATGACGAGCCCGTGGCTCGCCACCTCTAACCCGCATGAACGGGCCGCCCTCAATCCATTGTTCGAGACGTTCCGACTGCCGCACATCCCCACGCCAGCTTGTGAAAAGAGCTTCGTATTACCCCATGTGAACAGCAAAGGAGGACCGTCGTCCAGGGCCGCAAGGCGGGGAGGGAAATCGGAATCAGTGAGAAAGTGCACCTCTACCCCGCGCCTCTCCAAGGAGTCGACCTGATTGAGTAGGTCGCGGCGGCTCTCAAGATCGAACACAGCCCAATCATCCTCAATGCGTTCCAACGCGCCTCGACGGAGAGCTAGCGCAACTTGGCTACGGGTTCGATAACGCGCACAAACCGCCACAGCGGCCCTCAGCCGGAAGTTGGTGCCTAACGGGGTCATCGACGCATCGTCCGTACGCCCGCGAGACCTAGGACCGATCGTGCGCCGGCGTCCCGCGCCGACTCCGCTACTGCTCGCATACTCGTTCCCGATCGAATCACATCGTCCACAATGATGACGGAGTTACCGACGACGTCCGATGGAACCCTGAAGTCTCTCCGCAGCGTGCTCGCGTCCTGCTGACCGATTTCCTTGGCAGGCGGCCTTTCGCTAGAGCGCGCCTTGGTTTCGAAAAACGGCTTTTCCACTCGCTTGGCCACCGCTGCGGCAAGACGAACGCCAAAGCTGGTAACACCTTTCTTGTGGCCTGGAACACACAGGATGGCGTCGACGGATTGATATAGCGGGTGGCGACTAATCACATCCGCCAGCGCCGTCGCGAGCCGGGTGCCGGCATCCGTCTCGCCGCGATACTTCGCGCGGTGGACCAGCTCGCCCGCCGGTGTGTTCGACCAGCTCATTGGATCCTCATGCGATGTCGGATCCTTATAGAAATCCAGGGCAAGCGCGCAATCCAGAGCGTCCTCCTTTGGAAGCGTCACGACGTTGCCCAGCAAGTTCAACAACTCTTTCAGCGCTGCCGACGGCGCTTCGTTGAGTCGGAGGCAGTGGGTGAACTCCACCGCAAGCGGAAGAGGAACTCGCCGCCGCGTGCAACTCTCGCAGGCCTCGATTTGCTGGGCAGCGGCCTCACTTCCTCTCAGGAGTACGAAATAAGTGCCCGAGCCATTTCGGACCACCCGGTAGCTGGCGAGCTTGTCGCCTCGCCTGTCAGCGAAGAACGAACCGAAACTAACCCTCACGCAGCATCCCCACCCGACCCAGCTTGTGCGTCGAGCCTATGCTACCCACTCGAACAGATGTTCGATTATATCCGCGGGGGGTCCTCGAACAACAATTTGGCCCTTTGGGGTTGCTCAATCTTTCTTACGTAAGCCAAGCTGCCTGTGGTGCCGGCCACCCAGGTTGGGATGGGTTGGGCGCCCGATTCGCCCTTTTTCTTGCTCGACACTACCTAGCCGACTGACCCTTCCATCTGCAGCTCGACCAGGCGCTGGAGCTCGACCGCGTACTCGAGCGGCAGCTCCTTCGTGATCGGCTCGATGAACCCGCGCACGATCATCTGCATGGCCTCGGTCTCGTTGAGCCCGCGCGACATCAGATAGAAGAGCTGCTCGTCCGACACCTTGGACACGGTCGCCTCGTGGCTGACCGCGGCCGACTCCTCCTCGATCTCCATGTACGGGTACGTGTCCGAGCGGGAGTCCTCGTCGAGGATCAGCGCGTCGCAGATGACGTGTGACTTCGAGTGCTCGGCCCCCTCCTCGATGCGCACGAGCCCGCGGTAGCCGGCCCGGCCCCCGTCCTTGCTGATCGACTTGGACGTGATCGAGCTCTGCGTGTTGGGGGCCGCGTGGATGACCTTGCCGCCTGCGTCCTGGTGCTGGCCCTGGCCGGCATACGCGATCGACAGGATCTCGCCCTTCGCGTGCTCGCCGAGGCAGTACACGCTCGGGTACTTCATGGTGACCTTCGAGCCGAGGTTGCCGTCGACCCACTCCATGATCCCGTTCTCGTGGGCCGCGGCGCGCTTGGTGACGAGGTTGTAGACGTTGTTGCTCCAGTTCTGGATCGTCGTGTAACGGCAGCGGCCGTTGCGCTTGACGATGATCTCGACCACCGCGGAGTGAAGCGAGTCGCTCGTGTACACCGGCGCCGAGCACCCCTCGCCGTAGTGCACGTAGCTGCCCTCGTCGACGATGATCAGCGTGCGCTCGAACTGGCCCATGTTCTCCTGGTTGATCCGGAAGTAGGCCTGGAGCGGGATCTCGACCTCGATGCCCGGCGGGACGTAGATGAACGATCCGCCCGACCACACCGCGGTGTTGAGCGCGGAGAACTTGTTGTCGGCCGCCGGGATGATCGTCCCGAAGTACTGCTTGACGATGTCCGGGTGCTCGCGCAGCGCCGAGTCCATGTCCATGAAGACGATGCCGCGTCGCTCGAGCTCTTCCTTTGTCTTGTGGTAAACGCTCTCGCTCTCGTACTGAGCCGACACGCCGCCGAGGTAGTTCTTCTCGGCTTCGGGGATGCCGAGCTTGTCCCACGTCGCCTTGATGTCCTCGGGCATGTCCTCCCACGACTTCACTTGGCCGGTGGGCTTGATGTAGTAGTAGATGTCGTCGAAGTCGATGCCGGAGAGGTCGGCTCCCCACGTCGGCATCGGCTTGCGATAGAAGACGTCGAGCGCCTTGTGGCGGATCTTGCGCATCCAGTCGGGCTCGCCCTTGCGGTCGCTCATCATGTCGATGACCTCGTGCGACACGCCCTTCTGCGGGACCTCCGAGTACGCGACGTCGTCGTGCCAGCCGTACTTGTACGAGCCCTTCAGGGCCCTGACCTCTTCGTTTTCCTGCTGGACCTTCAGGTCCTCGGCGTCGGTGGCCACGTTGCGACTCCTCTTGGATTGTCGGCTCGCCCCGAGACTAACAGTTAGGGGTGCCTAACTCCAGGCCCGACGGCGCGTTTGCCCTGGTCAATACGTCTAAACGCCTAATCCGCCCCGATCCTTCCCGGGTACGCTGACGCCGAGGAGGAGGGAGGGTTCATGCCGGCGGACGAGGTTGATCGAGCCTCCGAGGCACGACGTCCCCTCCTCGCGGCCGGTATCGCGATCCTGATCGCCATGCTCGGGACCGCCGTCGTCGTGAGCTACCCGCCGTGGACGTGGGGCGCAGCCTCCGACCGTCCCCTGAAGGTCCACTTCCACTATCCGCGGGGGTGGTCGGTCGCGCACTTCGAGAACGACCTCGGCCTCGTGACGCATACGGGCACCCTCGTCTCGAACCTCGACCACGACTTCCGGTATCCCGACCTCGGGCCGGGCTCGGCCACCAGCGCCTGGGAGATGACCGGGCTCCCGGACGACACCGTTCTCGTCGAGATCTCGAGAGCACCGCGTTTCGCTATGCCGTGCCGCGACACGGATCGTTTCCCCCTCCCCCTTTCGACTGCCGCGCGCAGCAGCAACGAGCCGTTGTACGGAGCGCCGCGGTATTACTGGCTCAGGGGATGCATCGAAGACAGGCCCTCGTTCGGGGTCTTCGTCTATCTCTTCCCGGACGCCGGCGCGCGCGACGCGCTGCGTGCATGGCAGATCGTTCGGTCGATCCGTCCGTCGGAGCCTTAGCGCGGGATCACGGCGCGGTGTAGACGTCGTACAGCGCCTCGCGCGCGGCCCGGTCCTGGGTGAAGTACTCGTCCGTGGCGGTCCGATCGGGCACGGGCGCCTTGCCCCGCATGACTTTCGCCGCGAGTTCGAACGAGTCCGCGTCAACCGCGCCGTAGCCGATGTGCAGGTACTCCGGGTAGCCGTCGGGGATGTCGTTCCACGCGACGGGCATCGGTCCGTACGGGCTCGCCGCGTCGCACGGCGTGCCGTCCTCGAAGTGGCCCTGGGGACGCGGAGTCGCGGTGACAAAGGTGAGGCGCTTCCACTCCTCGAGCGTGAGCTTGCCGTCGACGAGAGGGCCCTCGTGCACGAGGTGCTTCGGCCCGCTCGCGACGACCTTGCCGGCGACGCCGGTCGAGTCGTCACCGAGTATCGAGCGCGCCTCGAGCAGGATGCGCGCCGCGCCTCCGGCCGCAAACGGGGTCGCCGACGACGTGCCGCTTCCGACGGTGTCGGCGGATTCGGCCATGTCCGTATACCGAGCGGCCCAGCTGTTGCACGCGTCCGAGACGATGTGCGGCGGGAACCCGCTCCATGCGGTGAAGTAGCCGGAGTCGTTGCCGCCCACGATGATCGCGTCGGGAGCGAGGTGAGGGCTGAGCAGCGTCGGGTGCCCCGCGACCCCGCCGCGGAACGCGGCGCCGTTGCCGGAGGCCCAGAACGCGAGGTGCTTCTCCGAGACCTTCTGCACCGCGCGCACGAGCTCGGGGTTCGAGGTGAGGAGGCCGGCCTGGCCGGTCGGGTCCCACCCCGGCACGAACGGGCCCCACGAGTTCGACTGCAGATCGATCCACGCCGAGCTCTTCGCCGCCCACTCGATCGAGTTGACGGCCTCGACCGTAGAGTCCGACGGGCTCCCGAGTGGGATCGACGCGGAGAACTGCACGGCGACGACGTCGCAATGCTGGCACGCACCGTACTGAGACGAGGTCGCGCGAGACGCGGTCATCGTGCCGTGACCGCCGTTGTCGAGGATGCGTCCCCCGGCGCTGGGTTCCTCGGACTTGCAGTCGATGGCGGTCTGTGGCGCGAATGTGATCGCTCCGACGATCTTGGTGCCGGGCACCCAGTAGAGCTTGCCGGGCTTGATCTTCGACCACACACGCTTGCAGTCGGCCTTGACCGCCGTCCAATAGTCCTTTGCGTCGAGCGTCAGGTCGAGGCGAGTGGCGTTCTTCGGGTAGCCCTCGATGTAGGTCCACGGAGGCCGCTTCGCCTGCGGGGAGTCGTCGCGGAAGGTCTCGTGATACGGGTTGATCCCGGTGTCCACGACGGCCACGACCGCATTGGCGTCGCGCACCTCCGGCTGGACGGGCCAGTCGTCCGCAGGGGCCGCCACCGCCGGCAGGCTCGAAGCGCCCACCAGGAGGCCGACTATGCCTGTGAGGGCGAGGATCGCTCGTCTCATGCGCGTCTTCTCCGTGGGTTCGAGGGCCGGATAGGTCATGTGATTCGTCGGGATTGCCCGCTCTCCTCTAGTGGTACGAGCTCGCCGGGGCCGGGTAACCCGGCCCGTCCCGGCATAAGCCCGCGATCCGCGTAGTGTCAGGGATGACATTTCGGGCAGATCACAGGGGAGGGTGTCCGATGGGGGCGATCGGATCGATGCGCCGCAGTGCAGGCGTGGCCGCAGGGCTGGCGGCCGCGGCGCTGCTGGTTCCATCCGCGACGGGCGCCGCGCGAACGACCGAGACGACGGCAGGTCCGCCGAAGGGCGGGAGCCGTACCGGCGTGTCGCGGCGCGTGATCACGATCGGGATGCACGCTCCGCTCAGCGGGGCCGTCCCGTTTCCGTCGGAGTCGATGGAGCAGGCCAAGGACATCTATTTCCGGTGGCTGCGCCTGAAGGACCGCGACATCAACGGCCGGCGCGTTCGGGTGATCTTGAAAAACGACAACTACAACCCGTCCGACGCCGTCGCCGCGTGCAAGGAGCTCGTCGAGGAGGAGAAGGTGTTCGCCCTCGTCGGGTTCTCAGGCGTGGACCAGATGCAGGCGTGCGCGCGCTACGCCGCGAGCGTCGACGTCCCCTACCTCTCTCCCGGTTCGACTGAGTACCGGTTGGATCTCTCACAGACGTTCGCGACGACCATGACGTGGCCCGACCAGGGCAAGTTGATGGCCGACTTCATGGTCACGAAGCTGAAGGCGCGCCGGCGAAACAACGCGATGGTCTGGTATGACTCGCCCAATCACCGGAGCGCGCACGATCGGTTCGTCGCCTCGATGGAACGGCGAAAAGCCGACGTCTATTCGCGTTCGGTCCCGACGCAGGCAAACACGGCCGATGCGGTAGCGGTGGTGCAAGACCTGGAAGCGCGAGAGGTCCGCAACGTGTACGTCCACGTCACGCCGATCTTCTTCCTGCAGATCCTGAGAAGTGCCGGGCAGCAGAATTACCACCCGCGGTGGACGGGAATCGATCTCGCGATTACGTCCTCCCCATCGGTCGCCAATGTCGGTTGCGGCGACGCGGGCGCAACGTTGGAGGGGGCGCGGTTCCTAGCTCCCTATCCGGCCTTCGTCGACAGATTCAAGTTCGACAAGAAGTATGCCTGGGCGATGAGGAGCTTCTACGACGAGGACGAGGGCGACGGCACTGTATGGGCCAACTGGGCGCAGCAGAAGGTGATCGCCAAGCTCCTGCGCCGGCCGGGCCGCAACCTGACGCGCAAGCGCTTCGTGTGGTTCGCGGAGCACGGGGCACGGATCAAGACGGGAATCGGATCACGTCTTCGCTACCGGCCGAAGAACCACTTCGGCGCCGACCAGGTCCATCTCGTAAAGGCGACGTGCAGCGACCGGGACTGGCACACCGTGAAGTCCTTCGTCAGCGACTTTTAGGCGACGCCGCGATCGTCAAGACGATCGCGGGGGTTCCTTAGGCGACGCCGCGATCGTCAAGACGATTCAGCTACCTTTCGTCGAGCGGAGGTCGGCGGGAGGCTCGGCGAAGTCGACCTCCATGTCGTCGGGGACGTCCTCGTCGTGGAAGCCCGGGCCCTGCTTGATGATCTGGAACGTCTCGGCATAGTCGTAGCCGTACGGTTTGCCTAGCGCGGCGCCGAACTCCCTTACGAACCCGCCGATCCTTTCGGCGTCGGTGCCGACCTGGCTGGCATGGCACGTCAACGCCTCTATCTTCCGGTCCATCTGCGCGGTGATGTCGACCGCCACGGGCTTGGAGCCCGGGCCCATGATCCACAGCTCGCGCAGGCCCCGCCATGGCTCCGCGCCTTCGTCCAGCAGCTCGGGGAAATGGCCGGGCGTCGTCCCGGCCGTGAGCGTCACGTCCAATGACGCGAGCGCGACGGCGCGGTGATCGGGATGGTTGACGAACCGGTCCTCGATCGTGGGGGCCGGGTCCATCACGACGTACCGATGTGGTCTGTGGATCCGGAATTGACGCGCGATGTCCTTGCGCAGATCGAGCGTGTACTCGACGTACCCATCGCGATAACCCAGCCACACGACGCGCGCGGCCCCCATCACCTGCGCGGCCTTCTCGCTCTCCTCCCGGCGGATGTCGGCCAACGACTTGCCCATCAGGCCTCGGTCCTGCGTGCCCGTCGATCCGTCGGTCACGATGCACAGCGTGACGTCGGCGCCCTTGTCGGACCACGTTGCTACCGTGCCGGCACAACCGAACTCGACGTCGTCCGGATGGGCCGAGACGACCAGCGCACGGAAGGCCACTACGACGTGTGCAGGATCAGGACGTCGGTGGGCGCGTGATGCGAGATGCGATGAGGGACGTTGCCGAGCATGAAGCGCTTCGCCCCGCTCATGCCGACGCTTCCGACCACGATGAGATCGAAGCGCTCATTCTCGGCCAGGGAGATCAGCGTCTCGGCCGCGGGGCCCTCGATCGCGCGCACCTTCGCATCGACACCTTCCTTGGCTGCATGCTCGGATGCGCGCTCGAGGACGTCGGCGGCCTGGGCCGCGTCGGCGATGCGCCACTTGAACTCGTCCGGCACGTCCTTCGTGCGGCTGCTCCATTGGGCGACGGGGTCCTGCGGGTCGGACTTGAGTCGCTTGAGCTCCTGCTCGGTCGGGGGCTGATACGCCGTCACGACCACCGGCTCGAGATCGAGGCATTTGGCCAGCCGCGCGGCCATCTCCACCGCCCGCATCGCGGTGCCCGACCCGTCGGTCCCGACCAGGATCGACCCGTATTCGCCGGCGTCCTTGGGTGGCGGGTCGGTCTTGACGATCAAGAGGTCGGCGCCGGCGTGATGTGAGACCTTGTTCGGCACGCTTCCGAGAAGGAAGCGCCGCGCCCCGCTCATCCCGACGCTGCCGACGACGAGCAGGTCGGCTCCGAGGGCCTCCGTCTGCGAGATCAGGACGTCGGCCGGGTTGCCCCCTTCGACGACGGTCTCGGCGCCGTATCCCTTCGCGAGGTCCTCCAGTGCGTCACCGGGGTCGGATCCGGCGTGGACGAGGTAGAGCTGCGCGCCGAGCTTCTTCGCCAGGGCCGCGGCCCGGTCGGTCGCGACCTGCGCGGTCGTCGACAGATCCGTGCCCACCACGATCCGCTCATACATAACTCGCTCCTGTCCCGTCCAGGCGTCCCGCCGAGCCGGTTCGCCGGGCCGCTGTTCCTTCTAGCCCTGGGATCCGTCGCCGTCGCTGATCGGCCTCACCGCAAGCGTGCAGCGTGCCACGGCGACCGGCTTCCCGTCGTCTCCCACGATGTCGATCCCCCACACCTGGATCGAGCGTCCCTTCCGAATCGGCGTTGCGGTCGCGGTCACACGCCCCGACGCCTTGGCGCGCAGGTGACTCACGTTCAGGTCGATCCCGACGGTGAAGTACCTCGACTGATCGACGTTGAGAAACGCGCCTATGGAGGCTGCGCTCTCGGCGATGACGGCGGAGGCACCCCCGTGGAGGAGGCCCATCGGTTGGTGCACCTGCGGGCCGACGTCCATCTCGAGGACGACCCGGTCGGGTGAGGCCTCGACGGCCCGGATGCCGAGCGTCTCGTGGATGGTTCCCTGAAAGGGAAGGGCCTCGACCTCCATGGGCGCCGATGCTACAGGCGAGGCAAGCAGATCGGTTACGCGAGCCTAGGTCGCGATTGCGATCACGTAGCCCGCGATCAGCAACACGCCCGTGAAGAGGTGCAGCATGATGTTCTTGCCCATCGCGCTCATCAGCTGGTACGGGCTCTCGTAGTGGGATCGAAGCGCGTTGTAGACCTGGAAACCCAACGGAGCGGGCGCGAGCGCGATCAACGTCCACAGCGGCATCAGGTCCGTCAGCGCTCCGACGGCGATCAGAAGGAACGCGGTCGTGACGAAGAATGCGTAGCCGCCGACGATCGCGTCCTTGCCGAGGCGCACCACGATCGTTCGCTTGCCGGCCTTCTCGTCGGCGGGGCGATCCGGGATCTGATTCACGTAGAGTACGAGCATGATCAACAGCGCCACCGGAAGTGAGGCGTAGAACGCCTCCCAGCTCAAGCGCTCGGCGACGACCAGATACGTGCCGAGCACCATGATCGGGCCGAAGCCCAACGCGACGCAGATCTCTCCCAGCCCGCGATGGACGAGTCGCAACGGCGGAGCCGTGTAGAAGATCGAGAGGAAGATGCCGGCAACGCCGATCCAGAGCAGCTCGATCCCGCGCGTGGCCGTGAGGTAGAGGCCGATCGCGATCCCTATCGCATAGCACGCTATCGATACCTTCTTCATGGCATCGACGCTCACGAGCCCGTACTGGATGACCCGCGACCCGCCGCTGAACATCGTCGGGTTCACGTTGACCTCGTCGGCCCCGCTCGTCGCGTCAGATACGTCGTTCGCCACGTTGAGGCCGAGGTGGATCGCAGCGGCCCCCACGAACGCCAGAAGGGCGTACCACCACGCGGAGAAGCCATGAGCGCGCGCGATCACCGCTCCGAGCCAGACCGGGACGATCGTGGCGGTGAGGAACGGCACGCGCGTCGCCAGGAAGAACAACCATCCGAGCGACATCTCGGTCTTGACCGGCTCGCCGCGCTCCTCGCCGAGCTTGCGCATGTACTCGTGCGCAACCGGAACGCTTCGCTCGCACAGCTCGAAGAACGACATGCGCTCTTCGTCCCAGCCGTGGCTGCGCTCCGGCCGAAGCTCGAGCGCCCCGTGGCTTAGCGACACGCGTCCCCACAACGACACGTATCGCCTTTGGTCGTAGCCGACCCCCGGGTATGGGCGGACGTGGCTGAAGGTCACGTTCACCTCGGTGCCGTCCGGCACGGTGATCGGGGGGGCCGGGAGATCGAATCGCACGACCCCGGCCCCCTCGTCCACCCGGAACTCCGCGGCAAAGGCCACCGGGTAGCCGTCATTCCCCACAAATGCAATCACCGCATGCGCGTAGCCCTCGATGTCGTCGAGGACCGCGTCGCGCCGCACCGTCGACGTGGCCATCAGGCGACCGCCTCCGGCTCGAAGACCTCCGGCCTGCTGTCGGCCCCGCGTCCCGTGTCCCAGAAGAAGGCGCGCACGGGAGTTATCTCGATGACCGAACGCTCCCAGAAGAGGGGCATGGCGAACCTCTTCTTGACGAGGTCCTTGATGATGGGCTCTTTGGCCGTCCACAGCGCGAGCACGTCGCGCTCCCAGCCCGAGTGCAGGTCGTCTTCGATCACGCGCGCGTCGCCCTGGATCGTCACACGGCCGAACGGCTCGACCGGCGTCGCTATCGGATCGCTGATCGTGACGGAGACCCGCGGGTTCGCCTTGATGTGCTCGAGCTTCTTCGAGAACAGCACGCTGGACGTCATGTAGATCTTGCGGCCGTCGTACAGAGGTATCAACGGGTAGGTGACCGGCCGCCCGCGCGCGTCGAGGACGGTGAGCTCGCTGACGAGCGCCGCGTCGAGGACTCGTTCGATCCGTTCCGGCAGCACACCCATATGTCGAGAATAGGCACAACACCGGAGACAGTCGACTAAACGGGCGTTTACACAAGCTGAACGAATGCTCAGCGCGATGCGTTGAACAATCGTTCAGCTTTGTGAATCGAATGCCCAACATCGATTCGGGCGCGCGTAGCGGAGAATGGCGAGCGTGATCGCTCATCGGGAGTTCGAGACGAAGACGGGCGGCCGCTTCGACGCCGTCGACATAACCGACGAGGTACACGAGCTGGTGCGCGCCTCGGGCGTGAGCACGGGCACGGCCCTGGTCTTCTCGCCCCACACGACGTGCTGCATGCTCATCGCCTCGGAGGCGGAGCAGACCGCCGCCGCGCTCGCGACCACGATGGAGATAGTGGCGCCGGAGAACGGCTACTACGCGCACGACGACCTGGAGGTCCGCACCGAGAACCTCGTGGCCGACGAGCCCGCCAACGCGCCGGCGCACATCCTTCACGTCGTCCTGGGCAAGGCGTCCGAGGCCATCCCGATCGTCGACGGGCGAGCGGCTCTCGCCGACGACCAGCGTGTCTTCTTCGTAGAGCTCGACTCGTCGCGACCGCGCCGCTATCTCATCCAGGTGGTGGGAGATTGATCGGGCCCACGTGGCTCGTCGACGACCTCCTTCGCGTCGAGGCGCTGATGAGCGAGCGGGCCGGAGAGTCGGTCCAGCCGCTCGTGGCCGAGGCCGCCACCCATCTGATCAACGCCGGAGGCAAACGGCTGCGGCCGGCGCTCGTGCTCCTCTCGTCGCGAGCCGGTGAGGCCGGGCGTCCCGAGTCCGACATGGCCGCGGCGGCGGTCGAGCTGGTCCATCTCGCCACGCTGTATCACGACGACGTCATCGACGAGACCGACGTCCGGCGCGGAGTCCCGACCGTGCACGCGAAGTGGGGCGTCGAGGTCGCGGTACTGGCGGGCGACTACTTGTTCGCGGTGGGGTGCATCCTCGGCGCGACCGCCGGTGGAGACGTCCCCAAGATCCTCGCCACCGCGCTGGCCGACGTGTGCGAGGGCCAGATCGCCGAGACCCAGGCACTGAACGACCCGAACCGGAGCGTCGCGGGTTATATCGAGACGATCGGCCGCAAGACCGGCGCATTGTTCCGCGCCTCGTGCGAGCTCGGCGCGTCGACGTCGGGCGCGGGCGTCCGCGAGCGAGCTGCGCTGCGTGCTTACGGAGAGAACCTGGGGGCCGCGTTCCAGGTCGTGGACGACGTCATCGATCTCGTGGGCGACCCGGACGTGACGGGCAAGACGCCCGGCACGGACGTCAAGGAGGGCGTCTTCACGCTGCCGGTCTTGCTGGCCTGTGAGCGAGACCCCTCCCTCAGAGACGCGCTTGCGTCGGGCGAGCGCGATCTCGACAAAGTGTTGCCGTCGCTGCAATCGACGGGAAGTATCAGGGACGCCCTCGTGCACGCCGAGTCGTTCGGAGACGCGGCCGCGGACGCGATCCGAGACCTTCCGCCCTCGGAGTGGTCGGACGCGCTACAGACGATCGTCGGCGGTGTTCTCGCTCAGGTCCCCGCCGGGGTCGCCGACTGACCTGAGCGGCACGGGCCGGCCCGGGCCGAGTCGCTTCACGAACATGTCCACGAGGTGCTCCACGTAGACCTGTTCGTCCGCGGGCAGCAGATGCTTGCCGCCCAGGATCTCTTGCTCGACGAAGAACGCGAGCAGCGCATTGAAGAACAGACGCGCCGCCATGTAGGGGTCGACCTTGCCGCGCGCGGCTTTGCCCATGCGCGCGTCGAGGATCTGGGCGAGCTCGGCGATCGAACGCTCCACCGCGTCGCCGAAGAACGCCTCCTTCTCTTCCGGGAAGACCTGGACCTCCTGGAGGAGCAGCCGCGTCAGCTCCTTGCTCTGCCCGAGGACGTCGAAGAACCCGCGCGCAAGGACGAGCAGCAGCCCGCGCAGGTCGAGCTGGCCCGCGAGATCCGGCAGCGTCTTCAGGAGTGGCAGGAACGAGTGCTCCTCGATGATCGCCCTGAACAGGTCCCTCTTCGAGGCGAAGTAGTGATAGATCAGCCCCTCGGTGATGTCGGCCGAGCGCGCGATGTCCCGCATCGACGTGCCGTGAAAGCCCTTCTCGGCGAACAGATGCAGGCTCGCCTGAAGAATCTCCTCACGTCTGTCTCGCCGGGGCTGATGCCCTGCGTCCTTCGTGACCAACACCGGCTCCTTTGCTGGCGGCTGCTGGCGGCCGAGGCGGGCCCCATCGTAGGCGCTGCTCCGCCCAACGGTGCAATGTTTCGTCGTCTCCGGGAGTCATGCGTGGGTGAGATGACCTCTTGGGCCTCCGTGGTAGACCAAATCAGGGTGGGAGACAAACCGCAGACCGCGCGCGAGCGGGAGATGAGTGCGCTCTTCGAGCAGCACTACGACGGGCTTTGTGACCTCGCCACGATGATCCTGGGCGATGCGGCCACCGCCGAGGAGATCGTGATGGAGGCGCTCCTCAAGACGTTCACCGGGTGGGGCCGGATACGCGACAAGGGGAAGGCAAACCTCTATCTCCGCCGCGCCGTGATCAACCTGTGCCGCTCGCGGATCCGTCGCAAGATGATCGAGGGCCGGGTCAACGCGCTGGCCCATCGCCGCGAGGAGCTACGCCCGCCGCCGTGGACTGTCGACACGCACGAGACCGCCCGCGAGGTGTGGAGAGCGGTGCGCGAGCTACCCACGCGCCAGCGCGCGTGCATCTATCTGCGTTACGTCGAGGACCTGGCGGAGGGCGACATCGCCGAGATCATGGACTGCTCCGTCGGAACGGTGCGGTCTCAGCTATCCCGAGCGCGCGACAAGCTCGAGCTACGGCTCAAGTCGTCCGAGACCACGAGGCCGTTCCGATGAGCGATCTCGAGCGCCGTCTCGGCGAGTCGCTCAAGTCCGTGCGCGCCGCGGTCGCGGAGAGCCGGGCCGAGCGCTCGGTCGCGGCACACGCGGAGTTCCGCACCCGCCTGAAACGCCGGCGCGTGACGCGCTTCGCAACGCTCGCTGCGACAGCCGGAGTGATGACCGGCGTGATCGCCATAGCCGCGACGCAAGGAGGGGACCTCTTCCAGCGGACCGAACGGCGCCCATCCGTCCCCGCCACTCCCGGTGAGTACATCGCGGTTGGCGAGAACCCCGTCGGGGTGTCCGTCGGCGGCAACCTCGCATGGGTGGCCTCGAGCGGCGGGACGATCACGCGCGTGGATCCCACGACCAATCGGTCGACGGGGGTCAGCGGCGTGGGAGGCGAGCCGGCCGACGTCGTCCTCACCCCCGGCGCGGTGTGGTTCTCGGATTCCGGCGACGGGACGATCAAGCAGCTCGACGCGCGTACCGCAAAGTTCGTCGGCGCGCCGCTCCCGATCGGCAGTCAGGGCGTTTACATCGACATCGACGTCGGGCCGGAAGGAACCATTTGGGCGACGAGCCCCGACTTCGGCGCGCTCGTCGCGATCGACGCGTCCACCGGCGAGGAGGTGCGGCGCGTGCTCGTGACGTCGCCGACCGAGCTTGCGATCACGGGCGGGTCGCTGTGGACCCTGGTCGAGCATGGCGCTGCGCTGGTGCGCTTCGATTTCGACAGCTCGCAGGAGGCCATCCGCGTGCCGATGGACGACGTCGACAAGACGGATCTGGCGTCGACGGCGACCGCCGTGTACGTCGCGGAGGCCGACGGCACCATCCTCGCCGTCGACGCGGCGACCGGTGAGGTGACCGCGCGTGCCAGCGCGGACGGAACCGACCCCGAGCTGGCGATCGGCATGGGCTCGCTCTGGGTCGTGTCCGACGGCGAGGGGACAGACGCGAAGCTGGAGCGGCTGGACCTCGGCGACCTGCGCCCGGACCGCAAGGCAACGAAGTTCGTCGGCGCGCCGACCGACGTCACGCTCGGCGAAGGCTCGGCCTGGGTCACCGACACCGGCCGCGACACCGTCGTCCGGCTGCCGCTCTCTCCCTGACGCTCCGACAGCGGTCCCACCGCGCTCAATACAATGCGGCGCTGTGGCCTCGAGAAGGATTGCGATAGTCGGCAGCTTCTCGACCGGTAAGACG
>DATBND010000020.1:0-2272 GCA_036554505.1 Actinomycetota bacterium
ACGCCGTCGATCTCGTAAGGCACGTCGTGGCGGTGCTCCTGCCAGTGGGAGCAGAAGTCGTAGACCTCGTCGAGCGAGCCGAGCTGCTTGTTCTCCGGATTGGTCCGCAACCCGAGATCGCGCAACATCCCCAGCGCGTCCCAATGCGATCGCAACCGCACCGCCTCGATGTAACCGACGCCGTGGCAGACGAGCGAGAGGTTGCGAGAGGCCGTCACTCCCGGGTCCTTCTGTCGCAGCGATCCGGCGGCGGCATTGCGAGGGTTTGCGAACGTTCGCACACCCTCCTCGCCGAGCTGCTGGTTCAGCTTGTCGAAGTCGTCGGTGCGCATGAACACCTCACCCCGCACCTCGAGGATCTTCGGGGCATCGCCGCGCAGGCGAAGAGGAACCGCTCGTACGGTGCGCAAGTTGGACGTGATGTCCTCGCCCGTCCGTCCGTCACCGCGCGTCGCGCCCTTGACGAGCTCGCCGTCCTCGTAGATGAGGTTCACTGCAATCCCGTCCATCTTGAGCTCGGTCACGAACGCGTCGGCGGTGCCGATGCCGCGCTCCACGCGTTTCGCCCACGCCTGCAGCTCCTCCAGCGAGAAACAGTTGTCGAGCGACATCATCGCCGTGCGGTGCTCGACCGGGGCGAAGAGGTCCGACGGCGGCGCGCCCACGCGCTGCGTCGGCGAGTCGAGCGTCACGAGGTTCGGAAACGCCTCCTCGAGCTCTAGGAGCTCGCGGTAGAGCGAGTCGTATTCGACGTCGGCTATCTCGGGATCGTCGAGCACGTGATAGCGATAAGAGTGGTAGTCGATCGCGTCGCGCAGCTCGGTCACGCGCTTCTTTGCCCGGGCGGGGCTCGGGAGGGCCATGATCAGATCCTGCCAGAGGAATCTGCGTCGTTGCGCGCGTCCTCCGCGAGGATCATCATGCGCCGGCGCGTGAACACCCAGTCGTCGCCGTCCCGCTCGAAGTCCATGCCCGTCTCGTGCCCGCGCGCCTCGATGAACGTCCTGACCGCGTCGATTCGCTCGGGCGGGAACTCGCCGGGCCACATCCACTTCGACAGCCGTCGCTCGTCCTCGACCACGCGCTCGTCGACGATCCGAAGGCCCGCCGCCTGGAACATGATCCGGAACGCCGACGGGGGCCGCGATGCCGCGTGCGACGGATCGCGCACGAGCTCTAGCTCGGTCATGGCGACGGCCTCCTCGAAGTGCTCCGTCGCGGCCTGGTCGACGACGAGCACGCGGCCCGCCCGGCCGGCCACCCGCCGCATCTCGGCCACGACCGGTAGCGGGTGGCGGACGTGATGAAGCGCCTGCGCGCTCGCGACGAGATCGACGCTCCCCGATCGCAGCGGAAGGCTCGCTCCGTCGGCGACGACGACGTCTGCCGCAGGGAGGCGTTCACGCGCGTGCACGAGCATCCCGGGTACGAGGTCGACCGCGACGAGGCGACTCGCCCGAACCTGAAAGAGCGACAGGAAGTTCCCTGTGCCCGCGCCGATCTCCGCGACCGTCTCGCCACCCGAGAGCTGCGCGAACTCGACCACGCCGAGGTTGTCGAAGCGGCCCCTCGTCCGTTCGTCGAAGCCCGCGGCGGCGCGCTCGAACTCCGATCTGAGCGTCGAGCGTGCGTCCCCGGTCGACACCTGCGGCTTAGACCGCGGGGACGGCCGCCTCGGCCGGGACGGTGGCGGCCACGATCCCTCCGCCGAGCAGCTCGTCGGGCTCGTCGGCCGAGTAGAACGCGGCCGACTGCCCAGGAGCGAGCGCCTCGACCGGCGCGCCGAAGCGGACGTGCGCCCGCTCGCCGGCAATCGCCTCGACCATCGCGGGATGGACGTCCCCGTGCGCCCGGTGCTGGACGAGCACGCGCTGGCCGGGCACCAGCCGCGCGCCGGTAACAGAGGTCTCGCTCGTCTCGAACGAGTCCACTGCGAGCTCGCCGCGCGGCCCTACGACTATCGCGTTCGCGGCCGCGTCGATGCGCGACACGAACACCGGCTCGCCCAGAGAGATCCCGAGCCCCTTGCGCTGCCCGACGGTATAGCGGCCGATGCCCGCATGGACGCCGAGCTCCCGCCCGGACGCGTCGACGATCGACCCGGGCTCGCTCGCGCCCGGCATGTGCCCCGCAACGTATGCGCCGAGATCGCCGTCGCGCACGAAGCAGATCTCCTGCGAATCGGGCTTGTGCGCCGTGCGCAGACCGAGACGCTCGGCCAGCGCACGCGTCTCGGGCTTGGTCATCTCCCCCACCGGAAAGCGCGTGTGAG
>DATBND010000251.1:0-11449 GCA_036554505.1 Actinomycetota bacterium
GACGCTGGCGCACGAGCTCGTCCGCCGCAACGCTCGCTACGGGCTTGCGACGATGTGCATCGGGGTCGGTCAGGGCATCGCGACGATCGTGGAGAACTGCCGCCGGGACGAGCCCGCGGGCCACTGAAGACAGTCTTCCGATGACCGCCGACGAGCTGAGCACACTCGTCGGCGCGCACCGGGTCAGCGTCGATCCCGAGGACCTCGTCCGCCATTCCCGCGACATGTCGTCCATGGCCCTCATCTCGAAGCGCGAGGGGTCGACCCCGTCGGGAGCGACGTGCGTGGTGCGCCCGCGCGAGACGGCGCAGGTCCAGGCGATCCTCGAATGGGCCGACGAGACCCGTACGCCCGTCGTGCCCTACGGCGCAGGCTCCGGCGTATGCGAGGGGATCAGCCCTCGTGGTGCCGTCGTCGTAGACACGCGCGCCATGTGCGAGATCCTCGACTTCGACGACAAGAGCCGTCTCGTGCGGGTCGAAGCCGGCAGCCTCGGCCCCGACCTGCAGAAGGCGCTTGCGTCGTGGGGCTACATGCACGGCCACGAGCCCCAATCGATCCGCATCTCCACCGTTGGCGGGTGGGTCGCGACGCGCGCCTGCGGTCAGCTGTCCGTGCGTTACGGCGGGATCGAAGACGTCGTCGCCGGGCTCGAGGCGGTCCTGCCCGGGGGCCGCGTGGTCCGGTCGGACGCCTCGCCTCGTCGCTCGACCGGCCCCGACGTCGCGCGCTTGATGATCGGCTCGGAAGGCGCATTGGGCATCGTCACCGAGGCGACCCTGCGGGTTCACCCCATCCCGCTGGAGCGCGCGCATGCGTGCATCCGTTTCGAGCACATGAGCGAGGGGGTGGGGGCCAGCCGTCGGATCGTCCAGTCCGATCTCGCACCCACGATGATGCGTCTATACGACCGCGACGACGCAACGCTCTTGTTGATGCGGGTGCCCGGCGCCGAGCCCGTTCCGCTGATGCTGCTGACCTTCGACGGCTCGCGCGCCGCGGATAGAGCGCGCCGCGCCCATTACGTCGCGGGCGGGGAGGCAGGAGACACCGCTCTCGTCGAGCACTGGTGGGAGCATCGGAACGACGCGGTCGACGACTTCCAGACCGTCATGGCGGGCGAGGGCGTGCTCGGCCCCCATGGGCTGGTCGACACGATGGAGGTCAGCGCGACGTGGGCGAAGCTACGCACGCTCTATCACTCCTTGAAGGACGCTCTCGGCCGCCACACGGATTTCGTCGGGTGCCACCTGTCACATGCGTACACCGACGGAGCCTGCCTCTACTTCACGATGGCCGCCGCATGCGAGGACGACGAGCTGGCGCGCTCAACCCATGCGACGTGGTGGACCACGGGCATGGAGGCGTGTCTCACGGCCGGAGGGTCCATCAGCCACCACCACGGCATCGGCCGGTTGAAAGCGCGCTGGATCGAGCGCGAGCTCGGCGGGTGGTGGGACGTCCTGCGCGCCGTGAAGAGCGCCGTCGACCCGAACGGGATCATGAATCCCGGGGTGCTCGGGCTGTGAGCTCGCCCTTCGGCACGGCGATCCTCATCTGCAACTCGCGCTCGGGCAGGGGAGGCGTCGGCCGGCAGCTGCCGGAGGTGCGCGCAAATCTCGAGGAGCGGGAGCTCGACTACGAGGTGCGCTACACGGAGGGGCGCGGCCACGCGACGGAGATCGCGCGCGAGGCGCTCGCACAAGGGTTCCGCTTCCTCGTCGCGGTCGGCGGCGACGGCACGATCCACGAGGTCGTGAACGGGATGCTGGCAGACGACGAGCCCGTCAATCCGGAGGCCGTGCTCGGCGTGGTTGCGGCGGGCTCGGGATCAGACTTCATCAAGACATTCGGGCTTCCCGCGACGATCCCCGCGCACGCGGTCGCTCACCTGGACGGGAACCAGTCGTTTCCCATCGACGTCGGGAAGATCACGTTCGATCGGGACGGGACGACGACCACCCGCTACTTCGCCAACATCGCCGAGGTAGGTCTGGGCGCGGCGGCGGTCGCGCGTGCGGAGAAGCTGCCTCGCTGGCTGGGCCCCGCGATGTACTTCGTCGCATTCTGGCTGGCCGTGCGCAAGCACCGGGTCGCGCGCGTCAACGTCGACCTCGTCGATCGGACCTACGAGGGCTACATGAACAACATGGTGGTGGCGAACGGGCAGTTCTTCGGCGGCGGCATGAAGATCGCGCCCAAGGCCGTGCCGACCGACGGATTGCTCGACGTGCAGATCGAGCACGCGCGCAAGAGGGACGCGATCGCGCTCATGCCGAAGATCTACAAGGGCCAGCACGTGCCGCACCCGGACATCCTGGAGGCCAAACGCGTGCGCGTCGCGATCGAGGCGGATCGCCCGTTGCCCATCGAGGCCGACGGGGAGTTGCTCGGGGTCACGCCGGCGACGTTCGAGGTGATCCGGGACGTGATCTCGCTCAAGGTCTAGGCACCCGCGCCCCCGAAGAGGAACCCCCGCGATCGTCTCGACGATCGCGGCGTCGCCTACGGGCAAATAGTCATTTCGGACTATCTTGAATCCTCGATCAAGGGTCGATTAATACCTCGCTGGTAAGAACTGGTAACCCACGAGGAGAGCGAGAGCATGCTTGTCGCAACGGTCACGCCGGGGGAGCGGGAGGCGCACAGGCCGCCCGAGCCGCGCCGGGACGTCGTCGTGGTGGTCGAGGACGACGAGGACATGCGCCGGATGATCGAGCTCAACCTTCGCCCCGGGGGCTTCGAGGTCATCACCGCCGCCGACGGGCGCGAGGCCCTGGACCTGATCAGAAAAGTCGAGCCCGATCTCGTCCTTCTCGACGTGATGATGCCCTCGATGGACGGCCTCGAGGTGTGCGAGCGCATGCGCGAGGAAGTCGCCACCCGCTACGTGCCGGTCATCTTTCTCAGCGCCAAGGCCCGGCTCGAGGATCGCGTCGCCGGACTCACCGTCGGCGGCGACGACTACCTCACCAAGCCGTTCGACCCTGTAGAGCTCGTCGCCCGCGTGAAGTCCTCGATCAAGAGGGCGAAGCGGCTTCGAGGCTTGAACCCTCTCACGCACCTCCCGGGGAACACGGAGGTCGAAGAGGCCGTGTACGAGCGGGTCGCGACGGGGGCAGACTTCGCGCTGCTCCACATCGACGTCGACGACTTCAAGGCCTTCAACGACTACTACGGATTCCTGCGCGGCGACCGCGCTATCAGGATGCTCGCGGATTGCGCGCGCGACGCGCTCGCAGAGGTGGGGCATGCCGCGTACTTCCTCGGGCACCTGGGGGGAGACGACTTCATCGCAGTCGTCCACTCCGACGTCGCCGAGGAGGTAGCCGAGCACCTGACGAAGTGCTGGGACGAGCGCATCGTGCCGCTGTACGACGCGGGCGACCTCGAGCGCGGCTACATCGAGATCCGCAACCGCCAGCGTGACGTCTGCCGCTTTCCTCGCATGACGATATCTATCGGGATCGCGACGACCGCCGCCCACCGTTTCTCGAGCCACCGGCGTGCGGCCGAGATCGCCAACGAGATGAAGCACGTCGCCAAGCGCCAGGAGGGCTCGGCCTTCGCGATCGACCGCCGCACCTCGGAGTAGACGGGCTCAGCTCTCTCCGGTGGTTCGCCAGAAGCGCCGTAAGTCGTCGCCGAGACGTGCCGGATACTCGATCGGAAGGTAATGGGTCGCGTGGTCGTAGACCTCGAGGCGCGCCCGTGGGATCGCACGAGCCATCTGCTCCATCATTCTGCGAGGCGTGAACTGATCGCGCTCGCCGACCACGAGCAGGGTGGGCGCCTCGATCGTCGGGAGCAGCGCGGACGCATCGTCCCCGGCGACCTCCTCGAACACGTTCAGCAGCATCCGCAAGTCGCAGCCGGCGGCGCCCCGCAGCAACTCGACCAGCACCGACGTCTCTGCGGGGGCGGCGATCATGCCGGACTGACGGATGATCCCGCCGATCTCCGGGCGTGCCGCGAGGGTGTGAAGCGCGACCTGAAGCGGATAGGAGAAATGCTTGGCAGCGCTCGCCAGCACGGGCAGGGCCGATTGCAGCTCGAGGTAACGGAGAAGCCGCCCGGGCGCGTGACCGAACCCCCCGGAGACGACCGCCAGTGAGGCGACGCGCTCGGGGTACCGGTGCGCGATCTCGAGCGCTATGCGCGCCCCGCTGCTCCACGCCGCGAGGAGGAAGCGGTCGACTCCGGCATGTTCGAGAGCGGCAATGGCGTCCTCCGCGTGCGCGCCTGCGTCGAGGCGATCCGACTCCGGAGGCCCGGACTCGTGCAGCCCGCGCAAGTCCCAGCTGACCACGCGCCGCTCACGACCGACGTCGACGAGAGCGCGCGCCCACGCGACCATCGTCGCCCCGACGGCGGGGATCGCAAGGAGCGGCGTGCCCTCGCCCTCGCCGGAGGTGCGAACGGCGACGACGGTGGAGTCGAACGAGGCGACGAGCTCCGGCTCCGCGATGCGAAGCGTCGTCATCCGATCCCTTCGCGAACCGCACCGGCCGCCGCCGGGCTGGTGTCGGTGGGCACCGGCGCGGCGCGCTCCTCTTCGACCGCGGCCCGGTGCGCGTACACCTGACGTGCTTGCTCGGCCCCGTCCCACCCCAGCTCGGCTCCCATGATCGACGCCGCCTCACTGCCCGGGCCCAGGCCGCCGGCGGCGTCGGTGAGAGCGAGGCGCGTGCGGCGGACGAGCACGTCGTTCAGGTTGCGAGCCATCTCCGCGCGGGCGCAGTAGACAGCCTCGGCGGCGAGAGGGTCGCGGCCTTCCACGAGGGAGCCGAGCAGCCCGGTCTCCTCCGCGACGTCGAGGACCGCGAGCGCGCGCTCTCCGTAACAGCGGACGAGGTTCGACGCGGGGCCCTCTCCCATGGCCAGCCGGCGAGCCCTCCGGTCGACCGCAGCGCGCAGCGCGCCGACGTCGCTCGAGCCCAGCCTGATCCAGCGCGTGCGGGACTTGCCGTGGGCGCCGAGATCGGAGGCCAGGCGGTCCACCGCGTCGCCGGCCATGCGCCTGAAGGTGGTCAGCTTGCCACCGGTTATTCCGATGACGCCGGGCGCGATGTCGTAGACGGCATGCTTACGTGACAGGTCCGCGGTCGGCCCGCCCTTCCCCGCGATGAGAGGCCGCAGCCCGGCGTACGCCCCGACGATGTCTCGTTCGGTGAGCAACGTCCCGAACGCGCGGTTCACCGCATTGACGCAGTAGGCGCGGTCCTCCTCTTCGACGCGCGGATGGTCGAGGCTCCCCTCGTACGCGGTGTCGGTGGTTCCCACGAGGACGGCGTCCAACCACGGGATGACGAACAGCATGCGCCGGCGCTCGGCATCGGGGATGAATACTGCGGCGTCGGTCATGGACAGCGATGCGCGGTCGAACAGCACGTGCACTCCCTTGGACGGACGAAGCCGCGGGCTGCTCTCGTTACGCGCCAGGCCCTCGACACGATCGCCCCACACGCCCGCTGCCGCGACGACGCGCCGCGCGCGCACCTCGAACGTCTGCGCGGTCGCGGCATCCTCGACGAGCACGTTGCAGATCCCCGCCGCGCCGGCCGGCTCGATGTCGTGCACCGCCGCGTAGTTGAGGACGACCGCGCCGTAGGCGTGGGCCTGCACCAGCACCTCCATCACGAGGCGGACGTCGTCGGTCTTGCAGTCGTAGAAGAGGTATCCGCCCTTGACCTTGCCCCGGGGGAGCGAGGGCACGAGCCGCTCGGTCGTCTCCGCGTCGACGTGGCGGTGGATGTGCAGGTTCTTGAAGGTCGCAAGCGCGTTGTACGCCCACAGCCCGACGCCGAACTTCGCGCGTCGCCAGCGATCGGCGACCGGGAGCACGAACGGGATCGGCTCGACGAGGTGCGGCGCGAGCCGCCGCAGGAGGTCGCGCTCGGTCGACGCCTCGCGCACGAGCCCGAACTCACGCTGCTCGAGATAGCGGAGACCCCCGTGCACGAGCTTCGAGGACTTGCTCGACGTTCCCGACGCGAAATCGAACCGTTCGACGAGGCCGGTCCTGAGTCCCCGTGATGACGCGTCGAGCGCGATTCCGGCGCCGGTTATGCCCCCACCGACGACGAGCAGGTCGAGAGGATCGGCCGGTGCGGTCTGCGCGAGCCTCTCCAGCGCGTGCGCGCGCGTTCCCAGCGTCCTCATGTGGCGAGTCCGATCGCCCACCGCACGACCGTTATCGCCCCGATCAGCACGAACAACGCGCCCAGGAGCACGAGGGGGCCGAGCCACCAATCGGTCTGGCGCCGCAACGGGTCGGCCGCGTCGTCCGAGGTGCGTCGCACGACGAGCTGCGGCCCACCCTGCTGCGCGAAGTGGAGATGGGGTCGCTTGTCCTCGATGACGTCGGCGAGCCCCTGAAGGAGGTCGATCAGCTCGGCCTCGTCCACGGTGACCGTCGCTTCGTTCACTGGCTCCCCGCGCTGATCCTCGATTCGCATGGTCCGAACGGTCTCCTTCGAAGACGGGACTGTATTCTCCCGCACATGCCGGCCGACCTGCGTCTGCTCGACGAAGACCAGCGCGCGCTGGCCTGGCTGGTCAGGGAGTTCGCCGCCGCCGAGGCCGCGCCGGCGTCGATCGGCTACGAGGCCCGCTCCGAGGATCCGGCCGCGCTCTACGCCCAGCTCGGCGAGCTCGGCCTCACGGGCATCCCGTTCCCCGAGGAGTTCAACGGCGGCGGGCAGCCCTACGGCACTTATCTGATCGTCATCGAGGAGCTCGCGCACGCTTACGTCGCGCTCGCCATCGGCCTGTCGGTACACACGCTCTGCGCGTTCGCGGTCGACACGTTCGGCACCGAAGCGCAGCGAAAAGAGGTCCTCGCCCGGCTCGCGAGCGGCGAATGGTTCGGGGCGTACTCGTTGTCCGAGCCGTCGTCCGGCTCCGACGCGGTGGCGTTGCGGACGCGCGCCACGCGCTCGAACGGCGGTTACAGATTGAGCGGCAGCAAGGTGTTCTGCACGCGAGGGGCCGAAGCGGACGTCGTGCTCGTGATGGCCAGGACCGGGGCAGAGGGGTCGAAGGGCGTCAGCGCGTTCCTCGTCGAGAAGGGCACGCCGGGTTTCTCCGGAGACAAGAAGGAAGACAAGATGGGGTGGAGGTCGTCGCCCACGTGGGGGCTCGCGTTCGACGACGCCGAGATCCCGGCGACGAGCCGGCTCGGCGAGGAGGGCGACGGCTTCAAGATCGCGCTCGCGTCGCTCGACTCCGGACGCCTCGGTATCGCGGCGTGTTCGATCGGCCTCGCGCAGGCGGCCCTCGACGAGGCCGTCAAGTTCACGACCGAGCGCGAGCAGTTCGGCCAGCCCGTAGCGGCAAACGAAGGAGTGCAGTTCATGCTCGCCGACATGGCCACCCAGATCGAGGCCGGGCGTGCTCTCTACCGTCGGGCCGCCGCCCTGCGTGACGGGAAGCAGGACTATTCGATGCAGGCGGCTCAGGCAAAGCTGTTCTGCTCGGACGTCGCGATGAGGGTCACCACCGACGCGGTCCAGCTCCATGGCGGCTACGGATACGTCACCGAGTACCCGGTCGAGCGCTACATGCGCGAGGCAAAGGCGTTGCAGATAGTCGAGGGCACGAACCAGATCCAGCGCTACGTGATCGGTCGCAAGCTGACGGCACCGGGGAGGACCGCGTGAAAGCGTTTGTCACGGGGGCTACCGGCTTCATAGGAAGCCGCCTGGCGCGCGCGTTGAGAGAGCGCGGCGACGACGTCGTAGCGCTCGTTCGCTCGCCGGAGAAGGCGCCGGCTCTGGCCGCGCTGGGTTGCGAGCTCGTCCAGGGAGACCTCGCCGACGTCGACGCGATACGCCGCGGCGTCGAGGGCTGTGACTCGGCGTTCCACTCGGCCGCGGTCTACAAGGTGGGCATCCCGGAGTCCGAGCGAGCCGCCATGTACGACGCGAACGTCACAGGCACCGAGCGCGTGCTCGACGCCGCTATCGAGGCGGGTGCGCAACGCATCGTGTACGTGTCGACGATCGGCGTGTTCGGCAACACCCGCGGCAAGGTCGTGGACGAGACGTTCGTGCGCACCGACAAGGACTGGCTGTCGGTTTACGACGAGACCAAGTACCTGGCGCACGAGATCGCCGACGACCGGATCGCGAAGGGCGCGCCGATCGTCATCGTCCAGCCCGGGGGCGTCTACGGCCCGGGCGACCACTCCGAGATCGCCAACCTCATCGACCAGGTGCGGACCGGCAAGCTGAAGATGATCCCCTTCGGCGACGCCGCCTTCAACCTCGTCTACGTCGACGACGTCGTAGACGGCATCCTTCTGGCGCACGACAAGGGACGGGTGGGGGAGAGCTACGTGCTCGGCGGCGAGCTGATGAACATTCGTGACGCGATAGGAAAGATCGCCACGTACCTGGGGAAGAAGCCTCCGAAGCGCGACCTGCCCACCGGCCTGGTCAAGGCGGTGGCGCCGGCGGGCCCCGTTCTCGGAAAGCTCCTGGGCTTTCCGCCGAACTTCCGCGAGCTGATCAAGACGTCTGACGGCGTCACCTACTGGGCGACCGACGCGAAGGCGAGAGCCGAGCTCGGCTACTCGCCCCGCACCGTCGACGAGGGCCTGCCGCTCACCCTCGGGTAGGCCGGATGTCGCTGCGGCGGAGGCTGTGCGCAGTCGGGGTGGTCGCGCTCGCCGCGTTCACATCGACGTCTACGGTCGGCGCCACGCCGCGGCTTCGCTGGGAGAGCCACCAGGCGATGCCGACGCCGCGCCACGAGTTCGCATACGCGAGGCTCGACGGCCGCTTCTACGTCATGGCGGGTTTTGCCGCCGGGCTGAACACCGTTCCACTCGTCGACGTCTACGACATCGCCGACGACACGTGGGAGTCGGGGCCCCCGCTTCCGTACGCTCCGAACCACGCGATGGGTGCCGCCGGAAAGGGCGTCGTCTACAACCTGGGCGGCTACCTGGCGGTGACCTCTGCCCCGACCGACCGCGCGGTCGCGCTTTTGGAGGGCGCGTGGGTCGACCTGCCGCCGATGCCCGCCGCGCGCGCGGCCGGAGCCGCGGAGATCGTGGGCGGGAAGCTCTACGTCGTCGGCGGCGTCGGGCCCGACGGAGTCGTCGACGACGTCTTCGTCTTCGACCCGGACACACAGGAATGGTCCACGATGCCCGGCCCGCCGATAGCGCTCGAGCATCTCGCCCTCGTCAAGCGCGCCGGCAAGCTCTACGCGGTCGCGGGGCGCGCGCTGACGCTCGATTCGGTCGGCGCCACTGTGCAGAGGTTCGATCCGGTGACCGGAACTTGGAAACGACTGCCGAGCCTCCCTCACGCGACGAGCGGCCACGTGGCCGCCGCAACGCGCAACGGCTTCCTCGTTTCGTTCGGAGGCGAGGGTCCCGAGGGGGTTTACGCGGATGCGTTCGCCTACGACTTCCACACCCGCCGGTGGAGGACCCTCCCCGCGCTCGCCCCCGCGCGCACAGGCTTCGGCATCACCGCAGTGGGGTCGAGGGTGTTCGTGTTCGGGGGCGCCGGCGACGACCCCGGCTACTACGACCTCACCCAGGCGATCGACCTGAGGCCCCTTCGCCGTTAGGGCCTGACCATCGGCCTGTGCTCGTATGGCGTCGACAGCACGATCGTCGAACGCGTCACGACCTGGAGCTGCGCGCGCAGGGCATCGAGAAGCTCCTCCAGCTCGTTCGTCGACGGCGCGCGCACGAGCAGCACGTAGGAGTTGTCGCCCGCCACCGAGTAGCACGCCTCGACCGTGTCGAACTCGGCTATCCGGGCGGGCACCTCGTTGGGGGAGTTGGGCCGCAAGGCGATGCTCACGAACGCCGTGATCGGCAGCCCGGCGGCGGCGAGGTCGAGCTCGGCCCGGTAACCCTTGATCACGCGTGCCTTCTCGAGCTTCCTGACGCGGTCGTGGACCGACGACGGCGCAAGCCCGACCTCCGCGCCGATCTCGGCGTAGGTCAGCCGGGCGTCCCCTTCCAGAAGGGCGAGTACCTTCCGATCTGTGGCGTCGATGGCGAATATCCTTCCGATATAGAACCTATTTGCCTAATGGTGTTCCGCTAGAATAGTCTGCCGGGGAACCGAACGGAACCACCCGCCCACCCGCCCGCGTTCGCTCCAAAGGAGGTTGCCCGTGACGACGACGCAGCACGCGCCATGGACGACCCGAGCGACCGCGCCGGGCGACCAGCCCTACCGCTACCCGCCCCGGCGCGAGTTCGTCGAGCCCGACTGGCGGCGCCTGCCCGGTTACCGGGACGTGACCGAGGAAGAGTGGCTCAGCGCCCGCTGGCAGCGCCTGCACTCGGTCAAGAACCTGGACGAGCTCCGCCGGGCCTTCGGCCCCCTGCTTCCGGACGACCTCGCCGAGTCGATCGCGCGCGATCAGCGCGAGCGGGCGACGATGTCGATGCTCGTGCCTCCGCAGATGCTCAACACGATGGACGAGACCGATCTGTGGGGCGATCCGATCCGCCGGTACATGGTCCCGGCGTTCGCCGACCGCGACCCCGAGTGGCCCAGCCACCCGATGGCGTCGCGCGACAGCCTTCATGAGGCCGACATGTGGGCCGTCGAGGGATTGACCCATCGTTATCCGACCAAGGTCCTGGCCGAGCTTCTCGCGACGTGCCCTCAGTACTGTGGCCACTGCACGCGCATGGACCTGATCGGCAACAACGTCGAGCAGTTCGTCAAGCACCGCTTCGAGATCAAGCAGCGCGAACGTCACCAGGCGATCCTCGAGTACCTGCGGGTAACCCCCGGCGTGCGCGATGTCGTCGTCTCCGGCGGCGACATGGCGAACCTGCCCGCTGCACACCTCGAGGAGTTCGTATCGGCGCTCCTCGACATCCCACACATCCGCGACATCCGGCTTGCGACGAAGGGTCTGATGGGGCTGCCGCAACATTTCCTGCAGGACGACGTCCTCGCGTCCCTCGATCGCCTCGCGCGCAAAGCAATCGAGCGGGACGTGGACCTGGCCGTGCACACACACGTAAACCACGCACGTTCGCTGACGCCCCTGGTGGCGAAGGCGACGCGAAAGCTCATAGACATGGGCTTTCGGGACGTCCGAAACCAGGGCGTGCTGCTCCGAGGCGTCAACACGACGCCCGAGGACCTTCTCGATCTGTGCTTCACGCTGCTCGACCACGCCAAGGTGATGCCGTACTACTTCTACATGTGCGACATGATCCCGAACTCCGAGCATTGGCGTATCCCGGTGGCTCATGCCCAGGAGCTGCAGCACGCGATCATGGGATACATGCCGGGCTTCGCGACACCGCGCATCGTCTGTGACGTGCCCTTCGTCGGAAAGCGGTGGGTCCACCAGGTCGAGACTTACGACAAGGTGCGTGGCATCTCGTACTGGACCAAGAACTACCGTACGGGGATCGAGCTGGACGACGCCGATGCGCTGACGCGGCGCTACGCGT
>DATBND010000278.1:0-1703 GCA_036554505.1 Actinomycetota bacterium
ACCGTTTCGCGGGAGCGGCAGGTCTCGACCGGGGTGCTGTCGACGAGCAGCACAGTGTCGGTGTAGCCGGCGCTGTGACGAGCGAACTCGTCGATCAACGCCTCGATCGTGTCCGACAACCGCTCGCGGCGCTTGTAAAACCCCGACCGCTTGGGGATCCGCGGAAACAAGTGCGCCAAGCGCTTCGCGGCGACCGCGATGAATCGCGGATCAGACGTGATGCCCATGATCGCCTGCGCCACGCAGAGCGTCACGACCCCGGCATCGGTCACGATTCTTCTCGCGTTATAGGACTTGACGAGCAGAGATCGTCAGCAGTGCAGAACACTGCAATGAGCAGCAGGTCGAGATCGGCGTCCATCGAGGCCCCTTGGGTCGGCGCTGGGTACTAGGCAGCGCCGTCTTCGACCTGTCTGCGTTATGTCCCCTTCCCAGCCACGGCCCGACGCAGGCCGTGGAACTACTCATCTAGTGTCCTGAGGCGTTAATTCTGTTGCAGTATGAGGCGAGCGATTCGAGGATCTCGTCGGCGGTCTTGGTCCAAACGTAGGGTTTGGGGTCCTCGTTCCAGCGCTCAAGCCAGTCACGGATGTCGGCGTTGAGCTGGTTGACGGACCGGTGCGCGCCACGGCGCAGTTTGCGGGCGGTCAGCTCGCCGAAGATCCGCTCGACGAGGTTGCACCACGACGCGCCGACCGGGGTGAAGTGCAAGACGAACCGTGGGTGGGTGGCCAGCCAGCGCTTGATGGCCGGCGTCTTGTGGGTGGCGTAGTTGTCGAGGATCAGATGCACGTCAAGCTCGGCGGGGACCTCGCGGTCGATCTTTTGCAAGAACTTCTTGAACTCGATCGCGCGGTGACGGGCGTGCAGCGAGCTGATCACCTTGCCGGTCGCGACGTCCAGCGCGGCGAACAGGCTCGTCGTGCCGTGGCGCTGGTAGTCGTGACTTTGACGCTCGGGCACGCCGGGCAGCAGCGGAAAGATCGGCTGGCTGCGGTCCAGCGCTTGGATCTGAGACTTCTCATCGAGGCACAGCACGATCGCGCGCTCCGGCGGATCGAGGTACAGCCCGATGACGTCACGGATCTTCTCAACGAACTGCGGATCCTTAGACAGCTTGAAGTGCTCCACGCGGTGTGGCTGCAACCCAAACGCCCGCCAGATCCGCGAGACCGCCGTCTGGTTTAGGCCCGCCGCAGCGGCCATGTTGCGCGTCGACCAATGCGTCCCGCCATCGGGCGGCTTGCTCTCAAGCGTCTTGACGATCACGTTCTCGACTTGCTCGTCAGAGATCTCCCGAGGCCGCCCCGGCCGCGGCTCGTCTAACAGCCCGTCCAAGCGCCGCTCAGCGAACCGGCCGCGCCAGCGGCGCACCGTCGGCAGCGACACCCCGACCCGTTTGGCGACCGCCGTGTTGGTCAGACCCTCGGCGCAGGCCAACACGATCCGCGAGCGCTGCGCCAATCCCGCCGCGCTACGCCGTCGCCGTGACCACCGCTGCAACGCCTCACGCTCGTTATCGGTCAACTCGATCGACACCGCAGCAGGACCCCGAGGCATGCCCCAATCCTACCACAAAACCAGCCCAGAACTAACGACTCAGAACACTAGTAGTGCACCGTTCCGGCGTGTCTTGATGTACCCAGACCTCCTTGACGACTTTGCTCGATCCCGCCGTGGTTGCTTGACGGCCGAATCGACTG
>DATBND010000300.1:0-10836 GCA_036554505.1 Actinomycetota bacterium
GACGTCCTCTATCCGTTCTCGGAACGGCTCGACGAGGACGCCATCTACACGGGGGCCCTGTTTGCCTTTGCGGAGGCGTTGCTGGTGGGCGTCACCACGATCGTCGACTTCCTCTATCTCAACGACCAGGGCAACGAGAACGCGCGCGCGGTGATCCGGGCGGCGCGCGACGCCGGTATACGGCTCGTGCTGGCGCGCGCGTTCTACGACACGGATGCTCCAACCGCGGCCCCCGCGCGCTACCGGGAGACGGCCGACGCCGCGGCCGCACGCCTTCGAGAGCTCGCGGCCGAGCACTCGGACGATCCCTGGGTGTCGGTGCAACCGGCGCCCCACTCTCTCCACGCGGCGGCGCCGGAGACCATCGCGACCGCGCTCGAGACGGCCGCCGGTCTCGACGTGCCGTGCCATCTGCATCTCGCCGAGGCGTCGTACGAGACGAAGCTCGTCACCGAACGTTACGGAACGACGCCCATCCGGCTCCTCGAGCGCGAGGGTTTGCTGGACTCCCGGCTCGTCGGCATACACGTCGTGTGGGCGCACGACGACGAGCTGGCGATGCTCGCATCGGCGGGGTGCGCGGTCGTGCATTGCCCGGGAGCGAACGCGTTTCTCGGCGACGGCATCGCGCGCGTGCCGGAGATGCTGGAGCGAGGGATACGCGTCGCCCTCGGTCCGGATGGCGGCTGCGCGAACAACCGCCAGAGCGTCTTCGACGAGATGCGCAGCGCGACGCTCCTGGCAAAGGCGCGTCTCCTCGACGGCGGCGCGCTCGACGCCCCCTCGGCGTTCGCTCTCGGGACGGCCGGAGGCGCCGACGCGCTGGCGCTCCCGGTCGGCGAGCTCCGGGCCGGGCGCCGGGCCGACCTCGTAGCACTCGACCTCACGGATCTGTCACTGCAGCCCCTCGCCACGCTCGACCGCCAGGTGGTGTCCTCGATGCAGTCGACCGCGATCGCGCGGGTCATGGTCGGGGGGAGGGTCGTGGTCGAGCGGGGTCGCCTGCTCGGGATAGACGCCGACCGCCTGCGAGCCCGGATAGCCGAGGTCACCTCGGGCTGGGCCCGGCCCTAGCCGGGCCGCACCCCCGGCTCTAGCCGGAGCGGGCAGGGCCCAACCCCCCGCCGAGCAGGGGTGCCACCTCCTCACGTCGAACTTTCATTGCAGACGAAAGGGGACCTTCATGCGCAAAACGCTCCTTGCCGCCCTCGCTGCCGCGCTCGTGCTTCCGACGTCCGTGCAGGCGATGCCCGTCGACCGGGCCGACGTAGTCACCCACCGCTACGCGATCACCGCTTTCATGGATCACGACGGGCCCGGCGCGCCCGTGCTGTACTTCGCCGGGGGCATGGGCTTCGACGGCCAGGACTTCGCCTTTGCGGGGCGCGGGCCGTGCCGGCGCGTCGAGCAGAGAGGCCGCAAGGTGTGGAGATGCCGCGCGTCGGCCCGAGGCGTCCCGGTGCTACCCACCGGCTACTACATGGATCCGCTGCTCCAGGTGGCGCACATGGAGCACGAGAGGCAAGGGTTCTCGCACTCCGTGGACTGGACCGGTAGTGGCAAGCCGGAGCTTTCTTACGGAGGTAACGGGCGGCTGACCATCCTGTCGGTGACGAACGGGGCTCGGGCATCGGGCCGTCTGTTCGGAAAGCGCTTCACGGCGAAGGGCCGGCACGCGTTCAACTTCATGGGCGAGGGGGCCTTCGTGTGGCTTGCCACAGGCGGGCTCAGGGTGTCGGTCGCGGACGACGGACGTGTGCGTGCGATCGCCCGCTTCCCGGCAGGGCGGCGATGACCTTGCGGAGCGCGCGCGTTGGCGCCGCGCTCGTCGGAGCCCTGGCTCTGACGGCCGTCGTTCCGGTCTCTTCTTCGTCCGGCGCCGCCCTGCCGGGCGCAGAAGCGTCGGTGGAGCAGTTCGCTTACGCGACGAGCATCCTGCACGAGGACGGACGGGACTACATGTACGTCGCGGGAGCCCAGCGAGCGACGAGCTCGAACGGCCGCACGAGAACGGTCGCATTTGCGAAGAAGGCGCGCTGCTTGTCGATGAAGACCAAGCGCATAAAGCTGATCGCGTGCGCCGCGTTCATCAATCCGCGCCGGGTGCCAGACGGAGCGTTCGAGTTCGATCCACTGCTTGGGTCGTCCGACCTCCGCTTTCGCCAGCACGGCCGTTTGACCTCGATGTCGTGGGAGGGCAGGGGCACACCGGAGCCGGACGCGGGCCCGTACGCGGACCTCGAGTTCGGCGGCGGCGCGAACGCCAGCCTCTACCGCGCGGCGCGCGCCCGTGGAAAGATCCTGGACGAGCGCTATCCGCCTCGTCGCTACGGCTTCGCACTTCTCGTCGAAGGGGCCGACGCGTTCGGCTACACGTCGCGCGAGCTAACCATCACTCGCGCCAGGGGCGGGGCGATAAAGGTCGAGGCGCTGTACCGCATCCCGCGCTAGGGAGCACGGCCAGAAAGCTCAGTCGCGCGGGCGGGGCTCCATAGGGATGCGCACCCCGCGTTCACCCGCGACCTCGATCGCGCGCCGGTAGCCCGCGTCGACGTGGCGGACGACCCCGGTGCCGGGGTCGGTGTCGAGCACGCGCTCGAGTCGCGCAGCGGCGTCCTCGCTTCCGTCCGCGACCACGACCATCCCCGCATGCAGCGAATAGCCGATGCCGACGCCGCCTCCGTGGTGTACCGACACCCAGTGCGCGCCCGCCGAGGTGTTCAGCAGCGCGTTGAGGATCGGCCAGTCCGCGATCGCGTCGGACCCGTCGATCATCCCCTCGGTCTCACGATACGGAGAGGCGACCGATCCGGCGTCGAGATGGTCGCGGCCTATCACGATGGGAGCGCTCACGCGTCCCGACGCGACGAGCTCGTTGAACGCGAGCCCGGCCCGGGCTCTCTCGCCGTAGCCGAGCCAGCAGATGCGCGCCGGCAGGCCCTGGAACTCGACTCGCTCGGACGCCATGCGGATCCAGCGATGGAGACGCTCGTCGTCGGGGAAGAGCTCGACGATCGCGTCGTCGGTCGCGGCGATGTCGGCGGGGTCGCCGGACAGCGCCACCCAGCGGAACGGACCCTTGCCCTCACAGAAGAGCGGCCTGACATAAGCCTCGACGAACCCCGGGATGTCGAACGCCCGTCCGACGCCCGCCCTGCGCGCCTGCTCGCGGATGTTGTTCCCGTACTCGAAGCAGATCGCGCCGCGACCCTGAAGCTCGAGCCACGCCTCGACGTGCGCGCCGACCGATTCGAGCGCGCGCTTCTGATAGGTGTCCGGGTCGTCGCGCCTCAGCGCGGACGCCTCGTCGACGGTGAGGCCGGCCGGCACGTAGCCGTCGAGGAGGTCGTGCGCCGAGGTCTGGTCGGTGGCGACGTCGGGGGCGAAGCCGCGTGTCACCAGCTCGGGGATCACATCGGCGGCGTTACCGAGGAGCCCGATCGACACCGGTTGCTTGGCCGCGCGCGCCTCCTCGACCCACCCCAACGCCTCGTCGACGTCCGCGGTCGAGCGGTCGAGGTAGCGCTTATCGAGCCGGCGCTCGATCCGGGCCGGGTCGACCTCGATGCACAGCGCGATGCCCTCGTTTATCGTCACCGCGAGGGGCTGCGCGCCCCCCATGCCGCCGAGCCCGGCCGTGAGCACGACGCGCCCGGCGAGCGATCCGCCGAACGACCGCGCGGCGAGCTCCGCGAGCGTCTCGAACGTCCCTTGCAGGATCCCCTGGGTGCCGATGTAGATCCACGAGCCGGCGGTCATCTGGCCGTACATCGTCAGGCCGAGGTCCTCGAGGCGATGGAACTCGTCCCAGTTGGCCCACGCGGGCACGAGCATCGAGTTCGAGATGAGGACCCTCGGGGCCCGATCGTGCGTACGGAACACGCCGACGGGCTTGCCGGACTGCACGAGCAAGGTCTCGTCGTCGCCGAGCTCTCGCAGGCTGTCGACGATGGCGTGGAACGCCTCGGGGCTGCGCGCTGCCTTGCCCGAGCCTCCGTAGACGACGAGGTCGTCCGGACGCTCCGCGACGTCGGGGTCGAGATTGTTCATCAACATGCGCAGAGCGGCTTCCTGAGGCCATCCCTTGCACGAGATCTCGGATCCCCGAGGGGCTCTGACGGTCTCCACAGTCTTCTTATACTGCGGCGCGATGACCGACGAGGCTGTGACCCCGAAACCCGACGACGCCCCGCCGGCGCCCGCCACCCCGGCGCCCGCCACCCCGGCGCCCGCCCCGCCGGCGCATGCCACCCCGGCGCCTCCGGGCGAGGGGCCGCCGGGCCCCGAGGACGCGGCAGGCTCGGCCGACGGGAGCCCGGCGGGCGATCACGCCGAGCTCACCCCCGAGCAGCGCTACCCGAAGCCCCGCCCCGAGGGCGAGCCCGAGAAGATCGTGGCCGTTCGCGAGACGATCGAGACCCGGCTCGGCGCCATGTTCGAGCTCTACCTCGTCGACCAGCATGGCAACTACGTGCTCGGCCTGGATTCGGCCCGCGTGTTCGTCGTGCCCACCTGGCTCGAGAACGGGGCGACGGTGGTGCGGGTGTTCGCCATCACGAACCTCGACGTCCCCGTCACGGCCGAGCTGACGAGCTACCTCCTGGCCAAGAACCTCGACTTCGTCTTCGGTGGCTTCGCCCTCGACGTCGACAACGGGGCGGTCTGGTTCAACCACAACGTCCTCGGCGACTTCATGACAGGGGAGGAGCTGGAGGCGACGCTGTCGGCCGTGGCCCAGACCGCCAACCAGTTCGACGACGAGATCAAGGGGCGCTTCGGGGGCCGCCTGTACGTCGAGACCCCGGATCAGGCCGTCCCGACCCCTGCGACCCCCGGTTATCTATAGGCGACGAATTGGGCGACGCCGCGATCGTCTGGACGATCGCGGGGCTTCCGGCTCGGATTACCGGGGGAGCGTCGCAGGCCCTCCATATACTCCGGCTCTGGTCGTGATCTTCATCGAGCGGCGCGGGAGCGGTATGACCTCAACCCACGGAACACACGGCGTGATCGAGCCCGGCGACAAGCCAGACGAGCTGAGGATGTTCGGGCACGGCTTCGTCCGTCTGGACGCGGCGATGGCCGACGACCTCTCGGTGGTGAACTCCGCGCGCGTGAGCTTCGCGGTGCGCAAGGAAGAGATGGACGACCGTGACGCGGGGTTGATCCGTTTCCTAATGCGCAACTTCCACGGGACCCCCTTCGAGCACAACACGTTCCGTTTCCACATCAGGTGCCCGATCTTCGTGGCGCGCGAGTGGATGCGCCATCGGTGGTCGAGCTTCAACGAGGAGTCCGGCAGGTACCACCAGCTACAGGGGGACTTCTACGTGCCCGACCGGGCGGCGGTGCGCACACAGGTCGGCAAGCCGGGCTCGTACACGTTCGAGCCCGTGGACGAGGAGCTTGCCGGCGAGACGATCGACACGTTCCAGCGCATCTACAAAGAGCTGTACCAGGAGTACCTCGGCCTGGTCGAGAAGGGCGTCGCCAAAGAGCTTGCGCGGGCGGTGCTCCCCTTCGGGATCTTCACGCAGTTCTACTGGACGCTGAACGCCCGCGCGCTGATGAACTTCCTCGCGCTCCGCAACGCGCCCGACGCGCAGTACGAGATCCGCGTCTATGCCGAGGCGATCGAGACCTTCTTCGCGCAGAAGATGCCACTGACGCACAAGAGCTTCGTCGAGCTGGAGCGCCGGCCGCCGTGATCGTCGCCGAGGGGATCAGGTGGGGGTTCGATCCTCTGGCGTGGGAGATCATCCCGCGCATCCACATCGGCCCGCTCGCCGTCTCGCCGCACGGGATAGGGATCGCGGCCGGGTATCTCGCCGGGGCGCAGCTGATGGTGCGACGCGCGCGCCGCCACGGCGGCCCGACCGAGAACGACATCTGGAACACGTTGTTCTTCGCGCTGGTAGGAGCGATCGTCGGCGCGCGCCTCGGCTACGTCTTCGGCCATTTCAGCGAGGTGACGAGCGGGGGTGACGACCTCCTCGGCGTCTTCAAGGTCTACGAGGGCGGCATCTCGTTGATCGGCGGCATCACCGGAGCGGTTCTCGCGGCGCTGCCGTACATGATCCGAAAGAAGATGGGGTTCTGGCGCACGATGGATCTCGCCGCCCCGGGCCTTGCCCTCGGCATAGTCATCGGGCGCATCGGGGACCTGATCATCGGCGACCACCTCGGGAAGCCCACGTCGTTTCCTCTCGCGTGGCGGTGTCTCGGCGAGGTCGGGGGGCCCGGGCCGATCGGTGCCGCGGAGTACAGGGCGGCGTTCGATCAAGGGAGCCCTCCGTCGCTCGGATGCTTCGACATCGCCGTGCACCAGACCGCGCTATACGACTTCGTCTCGACTGCGCTGCTGCTGGGCTTGCTCCTGTGGCTCGGCAAGAAGGCGCGTGAGCCGGGCTTCATGATCCTCGTGTTCACCGTCTGGTACGGCTCGATGCGAGTGATCACCGACTTCTTGCGCGTCGATCGGCGCTACCTCGGGCTCACCGGCAGCCAGCTGATGAGCCTCGCAGCCGTGCTCGCGTGCCTTTTCCTCCTCGCCCGCTACAGGGGCGCGCCCCCTCGGTGGGCGTCGCCGGCGCCTCCGGAGCCGCCTGAGGACGGCGGCGCGGATGCGGAGCGTGACCTCCACGCCGAGAACTCGCAGGACCGCCCCGTAACCGGGTGACGCTACGTAGTCACAAATCCGACGCTCAGGCGGTGAAGGTGGCACGATAGGGCGGTGGAGCCTCTGAGAGCAGAGCAAGGACTTCTGAAGAGGTGAAGAGAGGAGCGTGAGCATGGCCGAGACGTACAACGGCTACTGCGTGAAGTGCCGGGAGAAGCGCGACTTCGAGGGCGAGGTCAAGGAGCTGGCGAACGGATCGAAGGCAGCCCAGGGCCAGTGCCCCGTGTGCGGTACGAAGATGACGCGCATGCTTCCCAAGAGCGCCTAGCAGAGCTACTCGACGCAAGCGGGGCCGCCCGAGGGGGCGGCCCTCGTCGCGTCCGGCGTCGGTGGGTAAGGTCCCCGCATGTCCGTCGACGTCTCCTTCGAGGGCGAGCTGGCGCTCGTCACGATCGATCGCCCCGAACAATCCAACGCGCTGGACTCCACGACCGCGCGTGCTCTGGCGGACGCGATCGAGTCGCTGTCGGGCCGGGCCCGCGTGGCGATACTCACCGGCCGGGGCAAGGCGTTCTGCGCCGGGGGCGACCTCCGAGAGCTCGAGCGCTGGAGCGATCTCTCCGAAGAGGAGATCGGCTCGATGCTCTACGCCGGCTACCAGGGCTTGATCCGCGCGCTGCGGGCGACGCCGTGTGTCGTCATCGCCGCGGTCAACGGCGCCGCGGTGGGGGCCGGGATGGATCTCGCGCTGGCATGTGACCTCCGGGTGGCGGCGGAGAGCGCGCGCTTCGGCCAGGTGTGGGTCCGCCTGGGCGTGATTCCCGGCACCGGCGGCGCCTATCTCACGCAAGCCCTCGCCGGGCCCGGCCGCGCTGCCGAGCTGTTGCTGACGGGCGACCTGATCGACGCGCGCGCCGCGCTCGAGGCGGGGCTCGTCAGCAGAGTCGTGGCCGACGAACGGGTCGTGGAGGAGGCGCGCGCGGTCGCGGACCGGATCCTGCGTCATCCGCCCGAGGGCGTCGTCGCCAATAAGCGGGCCTACGTCGCCGTGACCGACGCCGGGGTCGAGGCCGCCCTCGCCCACGCCGCGTCGGTCCAGCCTGCGCGCTTCACCTCGGACGAGTTCCGTAAGGCGGTCCGCAGCGCCCTCGCCCGTTAGACGAAGCCCGCGGCAAGGGCAAACGGGCAAGCGACGAGGTGGGTTGATGAGCGCGCGGGGCTTCGGCTCCGAGCGGCGAAAGCAATCGGCGGCGACGAGGCCGGCTTAGGGGCGCGACGACGGGCTGAGCGTTCATCCGGCCTTGTGTGACACACGGGGCAAGGGAGGGCCGAAGGTTCGGCCCGGTCGGCCCGGATCGCCGCGCAGTGGGCCGCTCCAGCCTTTCATCCCTTGGTCCGTGACCTATAGCGGTTCGAAACCAGGAAAGCTCGTCGACGCGCCGGCTCGGGTCCGGTTGCGGCGTTCATCCGGCCATTTGTTGCGCATAGCGCAACGGATCGCCGGAGAAGCCGGCGGGCCAAATGGCCACTTCCGCTTTACCTCCCTTGGCCTCGTCGCCGCGATCTCCCGACTCCTCAGGACCGCCTAAAAAGCCGGACAGACGTCTCAAAGCAGTCACAAAAGCCCCATCCGTCACATCCGTCCCGTAATTTTTTCCAAAATATCGGTTTGTAGTTGCAGGAACGCGGTATGTCAGCGGCGAAACGTAGTCGCATGACCACAGAGAGTAGCAGGACAAGCGGCAAGTCGGGCAGAACCGGACGGAAGGAGCAGGACATGCGCACCACTCGTGTCACCTCGAGCTCGAAGGCCTTCGCCTTCGTAGCCGCGCTGGTCGCGGCCATCCTCTTGATCGCGTCGGCGGCTATCGCGTCGCCCCCGACCGACAAGGGCAACGGGAACGGCAACGGGAAGTCGGAGGAAGCCCCCGGGCAGCAGAAGAAGGACGACTCGTCGAGCTCGGACCACGACGGCGACGCGGACTCGGACTCGTCGACGAGCTACAACGAGGACAACGACACCAACGACGGCGGCACCGCCAACAACGTCGAGGACGACGGCGACAACGAGCACCCGTCGGGCAAGGACCGCTCGACCGAGAACGGCAACTCCGGCAACCAGGGCAACTCCGAGTCCGACCCGGACGACGACGGCAACGGTCCCGACCGCAGCAACGGCGGGCCCGACAAGCCGAATGGATCCGGCGGTCGGGACAAGGCCGACCAGGACGGCAACAACGGGTGCGGCAACGACGACGACTTCGAGGACGACAACGAAGGCTGGTGCGGCGGCAAGCCCAAGGACGACGACAAGACCAAGGACGACGACAAGACCAAGGACGACGACCACGAGGTGACTCCTCCGAAGACGTGTCCCAAGGACACGACGATGAGCTCGGGCGGAGACTGCGTGAAGGACGAGAACGAGGTCGTTCCGCCCACGGTCTGCCCCGAGGGCACCACGATGAGCTCGAGCGGCGAGTGCGTGAAGGCCGACGGCACCGTCACGCCGCCCAAGACGTGCCCCCAGGACGCGACCATGAATGCCAACGGCGAGTGCGTGAAGGACGACGGCACGGTCACCCCGCCGAAGACGTGCCCGCAGGGCACGACGATGAGCTCCGATGGTGACTGCGTCGACACCGACACGGAGGTCGACGACGACTCGACCGACGCCGACGACACCGAGGTGCTCGGCGGCAGCATCAGCAACACCGGCGGCGGCTCGTCGTCGGGTGGCCCGTCGGTTCAGTACGCCGACAACGTAGCGCCGGCGGCCGCTCCCGAGGGAAGCCCCCTGGCGTTTACGGGCGGCAACGTGCTCCCGCTCGTGCTGGTGGCCTTCGTCCTGCTGATCACCGGCCTGGTGCTCTTGCGCAGCAGGCGCCCCAACTAGGCAACGAGCACCGAGGCCCGCGGCGCCCACAGCCGCAGGCTGGAGAGACGAAAGAAAAGGGGCCCGGTTCGCCGGGCCCCTTCTTGTCACCCCCGCGATCGTCGAGACGATCGCGGGGGTGAAGGTGCTGCTAAGAGGAGGTGTGGCTGGTCTTACGTGGGAGTGCCGGTGCCTCTGGTTACGCCTCCGCTTGCTCGGCGGTCGCCTGGGCCCACGCGGGACAACCCTTCTGGAACGAGCACGTCATGCAATAGGGAGTGGGCCGCGTGCGCCAGTCGTCGCGCTCGACCGCCCGTTGGATCGCCCGCGCGAGCGCCTTCATCTGTCGTTCGAACGCCACCAGCATGCGCTCGTTCGGGTTGAGCGTGAGCACCGCGGGATCCGAGAGGTAGACGAGCCTTATCTCCTTCGGCATGACGCCGAAGGCGCGCCAGCACACCAGCGCGTAGAAGCGCAGCCCGAAGAACGCCGACAGCTCGCGCGACTCACCCGGGACGCGCCCGGTCTTGTAGTCGGTGAGGATCCACGACCCGTCCGATCGCTCCTCGAGCCGGTCGATGATCCCGCGCAGGTGGACGTCGGACAGCTCGTACTCGACCCACCATTCGAGCTGGCTGGCCTCGAGCGAGCGCGGGTCCTCGAGCTTGAAGTAGTTGCGCAAGAGCCGCCGGCTGGCGTCGAGCCACGAGACCTCCTCGGGCCCCCCGAGACCGGCCGGCCGGAAGTCGGGGTCCTCGCGCACCTGCAACCACAGCGCGTCGAGCAATTCCTCGGCGCGGGTGGGTGTCCGCTCGGACGGATGCTCGGCGAACAGTCGCTCGAGCACCGCATGGACGAGCGAGCCGCGCGCGGCCGCGCCCGACACGGGCTCCGGCAGGCGATCGATCGAGCGGTACTTGAAGAGCTGAGGGCAGCTCTTGAAGTCGGTGGCGCTGGACGGCGACAGCCGCAGAAGGAGTTCCCCCATAGGCGAAACCCTAGGGGGGAGGCCCCCACGAAACGCGGATTTGAGGCGGTTTACAGGCGGGGTCGCCTGGAGGAACCTCCGCGATCGTCTCGACGATCGCGGCGTCGCCTGGAGGAACCCCCGCGATCGTCTCGACGATCGCGGCGTCGCCTAAAGGCTCTCTAGGAACTCCGCCACCGCACCGTTGAATACGTCGGGAGCTTCGAGGTTCGACAGGTGCCCCGCGCCGGGCACGACCACGAGCTTCGAGCCCGCGATGTGCTCGTGCATCTTGCGGGCCGCGTCCGGGGGCGTGATGGCGTCCTCCTCGCCGACGACGATCAAGGTCGGGACCCCGATCGAGGTGAGCCCATC
>DATBND010000327.1:0-10293 GCA_036554505.1 Actinomycetota bacterium
CGACGTCCGGGTGTTGTCAGAAGACGGCGAGCTCCTCAGGCAGCTGACGCTCGATCCGAGCAAGGACTATCAACCGCGCGGCCGATCGTAGGTGTCCACTATGCTCCGCGACATCCGTCCACTATGACCCGCGACATCACAGCGTGGGTCGCCAGGGAATCGAACCCTGAACCTACGGATTAAGAGTCCGTTGCTCTGCCAATTGAGCTAGCGACCCGTCGGGGAGTGTAACGGGCGGCGAGTGACGGCTCGGTTGCGCGGCTGAGACGATCGGGTTGTACGACCGCCGGGAGTGACGTTCGTTGCCCTGGGCGAGACCAGGGGAGGCGACTGGGGCGACCGACCGGATTCGAACCGGCGACATCCTGGACCACAACCAGGTGCTCTAACCATGCTGAGCTACGGCCGCCATGAGGCGACTCAAGGGTAGCAGGGCGGTCGCGCGGACCGTCAAGAAAGCCTTGACGCCGCAGGCCTGTTTCGCTCGCCTTGCGCGCGAGAAGGTCAGCGGCCGAGGACGACGGCCTCCTCGGCCCCCTCGGCTGCCACCCGGCGGCGGTCTGCCCCCCGGGCCGCGCCAAGCAACAGGACGATGCCGCACAACGCGACGATCCCCGCCGCGACGAACGCGCCACGATAGCCGAGCGCCCCTGCGATCACGCCCGCGCTCACGGCTCCTACGCCGAACGACAGATCGAAGAACGCCGTGAAGGTACCCACGACCGACCCCCGTTCTCTCTCGGGCGCGCTGTTCAACGCGAGGGTCATCAACGCGGGGAACGCGAGCGCGTGGCCGACCGAGTAGATCGCCGTCCCGACGAAGAGCCCCACCGGAGAGGCCCACAGTCCGAGCGTCGTCAGTCCGATCGCCGTGGACATCAACGCGGTGCGTCCCGCCACGCGCGGGCCAAGCCGATCCGGGAGGCGCGCGCCGAAGCTACGAATGAGCAGGATGATCACCGAGTTCAGCACGAAGACGAGGCGGGATCCATCGAGCCCGAGGCGTAGCGCATACAACGGGACGAAGGACGAGAACGTCGCAAGCGCCCAGATGTTCGTCGCGAGCACCGTGCCCGGCAGCACGGCGGCCGGATGCACGATACGGCCGCCGTGCTGCTCGGCCGCTCCTTCCGGACGAGTGTCGGGTATGAAAAATCCCAAGAGGCCGGCGAAGACCGTGCACGCGCCGGCCGTCAGCCACACCGAGGAGAACGACCCCAGGTCGAGCACCGTCTCCCCGACGACCGGGCCGAGAGCCAGGCCCCCGAACAGCGCGAGCGAGAAATAGCTAAATGCCTCGCCCCGCCGATCCGTCGGCGAGATGTCGCTGATCACGGACGCGACGCCGACGTAATAGAAGGCCTCTCCGATCCCGCTCACGACGCGCAACACCAGCAACGCCGGCAGGGAATCCACGAGTGCGTATGCCGCGATCGCGAGACCCAGAGAAATGCCTCCTCCGGTGATGAGCAAGCGACGACCGCGCCGGTCGCTGATCCGGCCGACGAACGGCCGCAGGACGACCGCCGATAACGCGAACGATCCCACCGTCAAGCCGACGGCCAGGCTCCCGTGGTCGAGAGGACCTTCTACGTACCGCGGCAGGATCGGGATGATCGCCCCGATCGCGGTGAAGTAGCCCAGCGTCGACAGCATCACGAGCAAGAACAACGGCGTGATGAGCCGTTCCTCCGTGCGCGGGCGTGCCGAAGAGATCGTCATACGCGGTTCTCCAGAGCCTCGTTGCCGACAGTAAGAGGAGCCCCGAGGATGGGGCTCCTCTAGACGCTAACTGTCCCGCCGCGACCCTTGTTCCCGGTCGCTGCTGCTATGCCTTACGGCCCGTCAACGCGAGCAGCTTGGTCTGCGTGTCGGCGTGGGACGGGACCTTCACCTCTTGGCCGAAAGCCCCTCCGGCTCGCCACGCCTCGGCTTGAGGCTCGAGGTATCGCTTTGCGAAGTCGACGAGCTCCGGCTCCAGTCGCTCCTTCGCACCGATTCCTCGAGCGAGATCCCAAGCGTGGATTACGTGATCGGTCAGCACTTGAGACACGTACTCCCTGCCGGGAACGTCTCCGAACGACAGATGAACGGTTCGCTCGAGAACGCCGTCCTCTCCTGAAGCGCTCACCGCGCTTTCGGCGGCGTCTTTCCATGCCCGATGCGGATCGTCGCCGAGCACCTCACCCTCGAAGCGATCGCCGACGTCCTCGATGGTCTTCCCGGCGAGCAGCGGGGGCATCCACAGGTCTTCGTAGACGACGTGGTTCACCAACGCGCGCACGTCCCAGTCCGTGCACGGCGTCGAGCTCGACCACTGGTCGTCACGTATCTGCGCGACGAGCCCGTCGAACTGGTCGACGGCGCGCCGGTAGAGCTCGACGATCTCGCTCACGCGCTCTCGAGCCAGGGGTCGGTCAGGTCGTAGAACGTCGACTCGCCCGTGAGCTCCATGTAACGCTTCGACAGCTCCTGGAACTCCGGATTGCTCTCGTTCTTGCGCGCCTCCTCTTGGGAGGTGAAGTAGATGACACTCGTGACGTCGCCGCCTTCGTAGCCGGTGACCGAGCCGATCACGTCCGGCCGCAGCCCCCGCATCTTCGGCGCCATCTCCTCGTCGAGCGCCTTGAATGCCTCAGGGTCGCCACCCTTCACTCGGATCACCTGTACGAAGCCGGCGTCGTCGGATCCGCCGTCGTTGTCGAGCTCGACGTTGGTGTAGTTCGTGAAGCTCGGCTCGCCCTCGATGTACTTCTCGAACTCGGAGTACCACTGTTGCTGCTCGGGGATGCTGTTGTTGCGCTCCGCAGCCTCCGCGGACTCGAAGCGGGCGATCACCAGGAGATCACCGTTCTCCGTGACTCCTCCGGTCGCCCCGAGGTATCCGGTGGCAGTCGGCTTTACCTCCCGGTTCCAGCGGTCCCACATCTCCTTGACGCCGGCCTTGTCCGTGGTCTTCGCCTGCACGACCTGTATGAACACCGGGACACCTCCTTGATCCCTCGGCTTGCTCTCACGTCCTGTCTATCCCTCGGGGTCGGGCTGCGCAACCCCAGGTAAGGCGAGCCCACCTTCCGTTTGGGCGAGACCCTCCCAGGACACTTACTCTTGGAAGCCCAGGTGCCGACACAACGTTCTTGATAATGGTGATCAATCTTGGCTAAAGAGATCGAAAAAGACGCATTCGGCCCGAACATCTGGCTCGTCGACGAGATGTACCGGCGTTATCAGGAGAACCCCAAGGCCGTCGGCGAGTCGTGGCAGGAGTTCTTCGAGGACTATTCGCCCGCCCGGGCGCGGCCCTCGGATGGTGCCCGCCCGAAGCAGCCCGAGCCGGTTGCGCCGTCGGCTTCTCCGGACGCCCCGGCCGCGGTCGAGGCACCGGAGGACGCTAGCCCCCTTCGAGGCGTCTCGGCCCGCATCGCCGAGAACATGGAGCTGTCGCTCGACGTCCCGACCGCGACGTCGATCCGAACGGTCCCGGCGAAGCTGCTCGAGGAGAACCGCCGCATCATCAATCGGTATCTCGCGACCCGCCACGGGGGCAAGGTCTCGTTCACGCACCTCATCGGCTGGGCGGTGCTGAAGGGTCTCGAGGCGCGGCCCGGCATGAAGGCCACTTACGCGAAGGTCGACGGCAAGCCGCACGTGATCCAGCACAAGCACGTGAACTTCGGGCTCGCCGTCGACATCGAGCGCAAAGACGGCAACCGCGTGCTCCTCGTGCCGAATATCAAGAGCGCCGACGAGCTCGACTTCGCGGGCTTCTTCTCCGCATACGAAGAGGTAATAAGAAAGGTACGGAGCAACGACTTAACGCCTGAGGACTTCGCCGGCACGACGATGACGCTGACGAACCCGGGCACGGTCGGCACGCGCATGTCGGTTCCTCGACTAATGCCGGGCCAGGGAGTGATCGTGGGCGTCGGGGCAATCGCGTATCCCAACGAGTACGAGGCGTCCGACCCGCGCACGCTCGCGCGCCTCGGCGTCAGCAAGCTGCTCACGGTGACCAGCACGTATGACCACCGCGTCATACAGGGAGCCGAGTCCGGCGAGTTCCTTGCGCAGATGCACGAGCTTCTGCTCGGGGGCGATCGTTTCTACGACGACGTCTTCGCGTCGCTTCGCATCCCGTATGAGCCGGCGCGGTGGAGCCGCGACCGGGCGGTGGTCGACGACGTCGACACCGAGCTCGAGAAGCAGTCGCGCGTCATCCGATTGATAAACATGTATCGGGTTCGTGGGCACTTGCTCGCCGACCTGAACCCAATCGGGTGGGAGGTCCTGTCGCACCCCGAGCTCGACCTCTCCTACAACGGCTTGACGGTGTGGGATCTGGATCGCGAGTTCCTCACCGACGGTCTCCCCGGCCCCCGCAAGCAATCCCTTCGGTCGATCATCGACACCTTGCGCGACGCGTATTGCCGCACGATTGGGGTCGAGTACATGCACATATCGGACCCCGCCCGGAAGAGCTGGATCCAGCAGCGCGTCGAGTCCGGTGAGGCCGAGGAGCTGTCGCTCGACGACAAGAAGCACGTGCTCGAACGGCTGAATGCCGCCGAGGCGTTCGAGCGGTTCCTCCATTCCAAGTACACCGGGCACAAGCGCTTCTCGATCGAGGGGGCGGAGAGCGCGATCCCGATGCTCGACGCGCTCCTCGAGGAGGCCGCCAAGGCCGGGATCATCGAGGCGGTCATGGGGATGTCGCACCGTGGCCGGCTCAACGTGCTTGCGAACGTCGTGGGCAAGCCCCTCGGCGAGATATTCCGTGAGTTCGAGGGCGACATCGACCCCGACACCGTGCAGGGCTCGGGCGACGTCAAGTACCACCTCGGGATGACGGGCCGCTTCACGTCACACGGCGGCGACGACCTCGCCGTGATCCTCGCGTCGAACCCGTCGCATCTCGAGTCGGTCGACCCGGTTGTCGAGGGGATGGCCCGCGCAAGCCAGGACCTCTTGGGGGAGGACTCGACGGACAAGGTGCTGCCGATCCTTCTGCACGGCGACGCCGCGTTCGCGGGCCAGGGCGTCGTGGCCGAGACGTTCAGCCTCTCGGAGTTGCAGGGCTACCGAACCGGGGGAACGGTACACATCGTCATCAACAACAACATCGGGTTCACGACCTCTCCTGCCGCCGGGCGGTCGTCGTGGTACGCGACGGACATCGCCAAGATGGTCCAGGCTCCGATCTTCCACGTGAACGGCGACGACCCCGAAGCGTGCGTGCGCGTGACGAAGCTTGCGTTCGAGTTCCGTCAGACGTTCAAGACGGACGTGGTCATCGACCTCATCTGCTACCGGCGCCACGGCCACAACGAGGGCGACGAGCCCGCCTACACCCAGCCGCTGATGTACTCGAAGATCGAGGAGCGGCGGTCCGTTCGAAAGCTCTACACCGAGAGGCTGCTCAATCGCGGCGACCTCACCGTCGAAGAGGCGGAGCGCTCGCTCGAGGACTTCCGCGATCGCATGCAAAAGGCGTTTACGGAGACCAAGGAGAGCGCGCCGGCCGATCGTCGGCGCGCGCTCGAGCCCCCTCGGCCGGTGGGCGTCGTGCCGGCGGTCGAGACCGGTGTCGAGCGAGCGCGGCTGGACCAGATCCAACAGGCGCTCACGACCATCCCGCGCGATCTGGAGCCACACCCGAAGCTCGCCAAGCAGATCGAGAGGAAGGCGGGGATCCTCGACAACGACGCGATCGACTGGGCGTCGGCCGAGGCGCTCGCATTCGGCTCGTTGCTGTTGGAGGGGATCACCGTTCGCCTGTCGGGACAGGACTCGCGCCGCGGGACGTTCAGCCAGCGACACTCGGTGTTGATCGACCATCGGACCGGCGAGGAGTACGCGCCGTTGAACAACATCGGCGAAGGCCAGGCGCCGTTCCGCTGCTTCGACAGCCTCCTGTCGGAGTGGGCCGCGGTGGGGTTCGAATACGGGTACTCGGTTACCAACGGCGACGCACTCGTGTGCTGGGAGGCGCAGTTCGGCGACTTCGTCAACGGCGCGCAGATCATCATCGACGGCTTCGTCACGGCCGGCGAAGACAAGTGGGCGCAAGAGAGCGGCCTCGTCCTGTTGTTGCCTCACGGCTACGAGGGTCAGGGCCCGGACCACTCGAGCGCGCGCATGGAGCGCTTCCTGACGCTTGCCGCGGAGGACAACATCCAGGTCGTGCAGCCGACGACGGCGGCGCAGTACTTCCACCTGTTGCGCCGGCAGATGCACAGGTCGCTGCGCAAGCCGTTGATCGTCATGACGCCCAAGTCCCTGCTGCGCAGCAAGCCCGCGTTCAGCAAGACCGACGAACTGACGAGCGGTCACTTCCGCGAGACTCTCGACGATTCGTTCGTCGAGGACCCTGACAGTGTTCGGTGGATCATGTTGTGCAGCGGCAAGATCGCGTATGCGTTGATGGCCGAACGAGACAAGCGCGAGGCTCCGGTGGCCGTCGTGCGAGTCGAGCAGCTCTATCCGTTCCCTGCCGACCAGCTAGCCGAGATCTTCGATCGTTATCCCAACGCCGACGTGGTCCGCTACGTCCAGGAGGAGCCCGAGAACATGGGGGGCTGGGCGTTCGTCCACGCGCGGCTCCATTCGTTCCTCCCGGAGCGTCTGCAGTTGAGTCACGCAAGCCGGGCGGAGAGCGCAAGCCCGGCGACGGGCAGCAGCCACGTGCACGAGCAGGAGCACAACGAGCTCATCGAGCGGGCGTTCGCCGACATCATCTAGCCGTGCCGCCGTTCTTTGGTAGTAAACGGACGCCATGTGTCCGTTTACGACCAAAGAAGACGTTCGATAGCCGGCGGGCGTTGGGGCCTGAGTGCTAGCGGGCCCTCCACGGCACGAGACCTTTGGCCCGGGCGGCCTGGATCGTCTCGGCGAGCGTGTCCATCGCGTCGTTCTCCGGCTTCCATCCGAGCTCGACGCGCGCCTTCGTGCAATCCATCCGCACCGGCGCGCGCAATGCGTGGACCCACGATGCGGACGCGGGGAGCATCGGCAGGCGGGACACGATGCGCGCCGTCGCGTCGACCGCTAGCTCTGGGATCGGGATCGAGTACCACCCCAGCGCGTGCGCGATGTCGGCGATCGACACCTCGCCCTCGCCGGCGAGGTTGTAGGTGCCGGGCGCGCCGTCGGCGCGAATCGCGAGAAGGAGCGCCGAGGCGACGTCGTCTTCGTGCACGAGCTGCACGGGGATCCCCGGGTCGGGGATGACCGGACGCAGCAGCGGGATCGTGCCGACGAGCTTCTTCACGGGGTCGGGAATGCGCTCGCTGAGTTGCACGTACGGGATCCGCTCGACGAGGTCCAGCGCGGTCGGCCCCGCGACGATGCACGGCCGGAAGACGTACACCTCCGTGTCGTAAGGGCGGGACACGTTATCGAGCAATTTCTCGAGATCGGCCTTGTGCGCGGAGTAATAGTGCTCGGGCGTGCCGCGTGCCGGAACGTCCTCGGTGAGCAGCTCGGGGTTGTCTTCGTGGTAGCCGTAAGCCGCGACCGACGACGTGTAGACGAGCCTCTTCGTGCCGGCTTCGAACGTCGCCTCGAAGACGTTGCGCGAGCCCTCGAGGTTGACCTCGTGCGCCTCCTCCGGGGTGCCGAAGATAAGGAACGCGAGGTGAACGACGACGTCGACGTCGGCCACGATGTCGTTGACCGACGCGCGATCGAGGATGTCGCCTTGGCGGTACTCGGTCTTGTGCAGGCCGAGCTCGGCCGGGTCAAACGGACGTCGCGCCATCCCGAGCACCCGCCCGATCGCGTCGTCCTTCTCCAGTGCCCGCAGAAGAGCGATGCCAATGCTGCCGGTCGGGCCCGTGACGGCGACGGTCAGCTTGCCCGAGGTGCCGGCGCTCGTATCCATGGGGGATTCCTACTACTTCGTACGGTTGCACGCGGCCGTCGCCGGTACCGGGCGTTGTGCCAGGATGGTCGGATGGCCGATCTTGACGGGATCCGCTCGGATCTGGGGGCCGAGCACGACGCGCTCGACGCGATCGTGAGCGGCCTGTCAGACGACGCGTGGGACGTGCCGACCCCGGCGGAGCCGTGGAGCGTGCGCGACCAGATCAGCCACCTGGCGTTCTTCGACGAGCTCGCTACCGCAGCCGCGACGAGCGCCGACGACTTCATGGCCGGAATGGCCGACGCCGCCCAGGACGTTGACGCGTTCATGAACGGCCCCCTCGACAAGGGAAGGGCGATGCGCCCCGCCGAGGTGCTCGACTGGTGGCGGACCGCGCGCGCCGACATGATCAAGTCGTTCGAGGGACTGGACCCCGCGGTGCGCATCCCCTGGTACGGCCCCCCGATGAGCCCCGCGTCGTTCATGACAGCGCGCTTGATGGAGACGTGGGCGCACGGTCAGGACGTCGTCGACGGTCTCGGGATCGCGCGACCGCCCACGCTGCGCCTCCGTCACGTCGCGCATATCGGAGTGCGTGCCCGGCCGTTCAGTTATTCGACGCGTGGCCTAGATCTGCCGGCCGAGCAGGTCCGCGTCGATCTCTCGGGGCCCGGTGGCGAGCGATGGACGTGGAACGAGGACGCGACCCAGCGCATTTCGGGAGGCGCGCTCGACTTCTGTCTCGTCGTCACTCAGAGACGCCACGTCGACGACACGGCTCTCACGATGGACGGGCCGTTGGCGCGCGAATGGATGGCGATCGCACAGGCATACGCCGGCCCGCCCGGGACCGGACGCGCACCCGGGCAATTCTCGAAGAGGTCCGCGCGTGCCTAGCGCGGTGCGCTGGGTCGCGTTCGCGATCGGCCTGATCGTCGCCCTCGGCACCGCGGGCAGCCTCGTTCGCACACTCATCCTTCCGCGCGGGCTGACCTCGCGCCTGTCCGTGTTCGGGGAGCGAGGCCTTGTCTGGCGGGGCTTCGTCTTCTTCGCGAACCGCTTCGAGTCGTATGAAAAGAAGGACCGGATCCTCGCTCTGGCCGGCCCGGTGTCATTGTTGGCACTGCTCGTGACGTGGCTGACCCTCTTCCTATTTGCGTTCGCCATGCTCATTTGGCCCTTGATCGACGCCCCGTTCCTCGAGGCCCTGCGAGAGAGTGGCTCATCGCTGTTCACGTTGGGCTTCGCCGGCACGGAGGGCACCGGGCCGAGCGTCGTCTACTTCATCGCCGCGGCGACCGGGTTGATCGTCGTCGCGTTGCAGATCGCGTATCTGCCGACGCTGTACGGATCGTTCAATCGCCGCGAAACCCTCGTCACGATGCTGCAAAGCCGCGCCGGCTCGCCGGCATGGGGGCCGGAGCTGCTCGTACGCCATCACACCGTCGACCTCATGGCGAACCTGCCGGAGCTCTATACCGATTGGGAGCGCTGGGCGGCCGACGTCGCCGAGAGCCACACGAACTACCCGGTGCTGGTGTGGTGGCGATCGCCGCATCCCTTGCGTTCGTGGATCCTCGCGCTGATAGCACTGATGGATTCCGCCGCGATGTACAACGCGCTATCGCCGTCGCAGGCTCCGATCGAGGGAAGGCTCGTCCTCAGAATGGGATTCACATGTCTGAGAAGCATCGCAGAGGTCATGCGCATCCCGTTCGATCCGGACCCTCTCCCGACCGATCCCATCGAGCTGACGTACGAGGAGTTCGCCGGGGGAGTGCACCGGCTCGAGGACGTCGGCTTCCCGATGGAGCGGACGATGGAAGAGGCGTGGGACCACTTCAAGGGCTGGCGCGTGAACTATGAGGGCGTCGCTTACGCGCTTGCCGATGCGGTCGTCGCGCCCCCGGGACCCTGGTCGGGGCCGCGCAAGCACCTTCCCGGCATGGCGATCGTTCCGCAGCGGCCGCCCGACCGACGCCCAAACGACCCGAGCTCCGAAGACCGGCCCAAGGCGACGCGCTTCGGCTGGCACGCGTAACTCTCGTGCCCGGCGGCTCGTGCACGCAACTCCACGAGCTCCCGTGGAGCGCCGCGCGCATAATCGACGAATCGAGGCGGGCGACTCTTTCAACGGTCGCGCCCGATGGCAGCATCTCGGTCGTCCCGGTGTGCTTTGCGATCGAGGGCGACAGGGTCCTCACGCAAGTAGACGACAAGCCGAAGCAGGATCACGAGCTGGCGCGCGTGCGCAACGTCCGGCGGGAGCCGCGCGCTACCTTGCTGTTCGATCGCTGGGACGAGGACTGGACGCGTCTCGGTTGGGTCATGGTGAAAGGCGTCGCCTCGGTCGAGTCGGCCCGGCTCGTTCCCGCCTTGCTCGATCGATACCCGCAGTACGAGCGCCAGCCAAGCGGTCCGGTGATCGTCGT